>JACIZN010000010.1 GCA_014359405.1 Candidatus Caldatribacterium sp. | reverse complement strand
CCGCAGATCAAGCTGCAGGCGGCAGCACATGGAGCGCACATCCCCAGGGCGCAGGGAACTCGAGATGAAGTTCTGGAAGTAGGGGACGCCGTACTTGGCAGTGAGCTCAAAGAGGAGCCGGGCGTTTTCGGAATCCCAGGGGAAATCGGGGGTGATGTTGTAGGTGGGGATGGGGAAGGAGAAGACCCTTCCTTCGTAATCACCCTCAAGCATAACCTCAAGGAAAGCACGGTTGATCATGTCCATTTCTTCCTGGTAGTCCCCGTAGGTTCCAAGGTCCGGCCGTTCCTCTCCACCGATGATGACGGGGCGGTCCTTCATGTCCTCGGGCACAATCCAGTCGAAGGAGAAGTTGATGAAGGGTGCCTGGCTCCCCCATCGGGACGGGACGTTCATGGCAAAGACCATCTGCTGGATGAGCTGCTTCACGGCCGGGTACGAGAGGCGGTCGTACCGGACAAAGGGGGCAAGGTACGTATCGACGGAGTTGAAAGCCTGGGCCCCGGCGAACTCCATCTGCATGGTCCCGAGGAAGTTCACCATCTGCCCGGTGAGCGCTGAGAGGTGCTTGGCAGGTCCGGCGGCGATTTTGTCCTTGACCCCGCCAAAGCCTTCTCGGATGAGCTCCTCAAGGGACCATCCCGCACAGTACCCGGCAAGGCCATAGGAGAGGTCATGGATGTGGATGTCTCCGTTCATGTGTGCCTCTTTGACCTCGTCAGGGTAGATGTGGTTTAAGGTGTAGTGGGCCATGACGGACCCTGCTACATGGAGGACAAGACCCGGGTACGAGTAGGTGGTGTTGGAGTTCTCCTGGGTCCTCCAGTCGGCCTTGAGGAGGTACTCCTGAACGATTTTTTCCACGTCCACGACCACCTTGAGGGCTTCCCGAGCCTCCTGACGCATCCGGCGGTAGAGGATGTATGCCTTGGCAACTTTGGCGAATCCGTTTTCAATGAGTGTCTCTTCGACCACGTCCTGGATGGTCTCGATGTCCACTATGGAGTTCTCTCCGAACTTCTCGAAGAGTTTCCGGGTTACGCTGATGCTGAGTTCCCGGGGAACGTCTTCGTTCTCCTCACCGACTGCCTGGAAGGCCTTGTAGATGGCTCGCTCAATCCGTTGCCGGTCGAAAGGAACAATCCGCCCATCTCTTTTACGCACTTCCCGAGGAGCGAGAAAGTTCGTGACATCCTTCATGCTCTATTCCTCCCTTGACACATTTTGCTCTCTGCTCAGGGAGAGCACAATGTCCATAAACTGGTCAATATCCCGGAATTCCCGGTACACCGAGGCGAAGCGAACGTACGCCACCTGGTCGACTTTCTTGAGTTTCTCCATAACCTTTTCGCCGATACGAGAGGAAGGGACCTCTTCGTACCCTTCTTCCTGGAGCTCCCGCTCGATGTCGTCCACCAGACGCTCAAGCTCTTCGAGGGATACCGGACGTTTCTCGCAGGCCTTCAAGAGGCCGTTCAGAATCTTTTTCCGGTCGAAGAGCTCCCGGGTCCCGTTTTTTTTGATGACTCGCAGGGGCTTCCGCTCATACCGCTCGTAAGTCGTGAAGCGCCGGTGACACGAGGGGCATTCCCTCCGGCGCCGAACCTCCGTTCCACCCTCAATCTCCCGAGAATCGATGACTTTGGAGTCCTCCGCTCCACAGTACGGACAGCGCATCCCTCTCACCAATATGTAGTATTTTTATTCACCATAAAACACTAAATATAGTATACACGGAGGCCGGGAATTCCGCAAGGGGTATTTGGTCTCTCGGCAAAAAAAGGTATAATTCTTGAGAACAAAGGAGTGATGCTGGTGACTGAACTCAATGTCCTTGTAAGTTTTGCAGCTGGAGTCCTATCCTTTCTCTCTCCATGTGTTCTGGCCATTGCCCCAGCGTACCTCGGATACGTTGCCGGAGTGGGAACCTTACAGGAGAGCCGAAAAAAGACCATCCTCCATACGGTGCTCTTTGTCCTTGGTTTCACGGGAGTTTTTGTCTTCATGGGTGTGGGGGCTTCTCTTGCGGGAGGATTCCTCTTTGGGTACCGAGCCTGGTTCAATCGCATTGCAGGGGCTATTATTGTTCTCTTCGGGCTCCAGGTTATGGGGATTGTGAAAATCCGGGCCCTTTACGCAGAACGGCGGGTGCATCTTGCTGCGTCGTTCGGATTGCTTCGGAGCTTCTTTCTCGGCGTCTCTTTTGGCCTTGGATGGACCCCCTGTGTTGGTCCGGTGCTTGGGTCCATTCTCCTTTACGTTTCGGCTCTTGGGAAGGTTTGGGAAGGGGGATTTCTCCTTTTCGTGTACGCCCTGGGGCTTGCCCTGCCTTTTGTGTTCCTGGGGGCCTCCTTTGGGTGGGCGACCGGAATCCTCCGCCGGGTCCAGAAGCGGGGACGAGTGGTGGAACTCGTGAGCGGTCTTCTCCTTATAGGTTTAGGGGTTGTTCTTCTTTCCGGGAAGATGAACGTGCTCTTGAGCCTTTTTGGATCGTTTAATCCTGAAGCATGGCTTTCTCGGTAAGGAGTTGAAGCACGGTGCCACTGACAAAAAGGGGAAACGAGCCGATCAAGGCTTTTGGGGATATTTCAAAAAAGCTCAACCTCTCCTCTCGGGTGTACCGGGGGATTCATCCCATTCCCGTGGAACGCATTGTTGGGAGTGTGGGAAGGGCTGCGGATCTCCTCCCAGGTTTTCGGCTCCGCAACCCTGATGTACGGTACTATCGCATTCGAAGGGCCATGGAGCGGGGGGAGATTCTTCCCCCAATCATCGTGTACAAAGTGGGGGATGAGTACTACGTCCTTGATGGGAACCACCGGGTGGCGGTGGCAAAGGAACTTGGCATGGAGTTCATCGACGCGGAAGTCATAGAGTTCTTTCCTTCGGAACGCCGGGAGAGCAAGACGCTCCGGGCAAAGAGAATGGAGTTCGAGAATCTCACCGGCCTCAAGGGTATCGATGCCAGTGAGCCTCGACACTACGACTCTTTCCTCAACTACATCAAAGACTATGCCCAGCGCATGGAGCTTTTCTTAGGAAGGAAGGTTCCCCTCAAGGAGGCGGCGCTCAACTGGTTCCTCTGCGTGTACACTCCCGCAGTCCAGGCTATTGTCGAAAAAGGTCTTGAGGAGGCTTTCCCCGGAAAGAGTCTGGCGGATATTTTCGCCTACATCATGGACTACAAGTGGTACCGTAGTCAAAAAGAAGGCTACGATATCGGCTTTGATGCGGCCCTTGAGGGGTTCGTGGCCGAAATCGTTGGGAAAAAGGACGGTCTCGGAGAGGAGAAGAGGGGTTTCATGCAACGGGTTGGGGGACTCCTTGAGGAGGTTCTGCCGTGGCTCAAGAGAGAATGAAATGGCATGCCCTTTCTGCTCAGGAAGTTGCTTCATCCCTGGGGACAGACTTAGTTTCTGGCCTTTCCCAGGAGGAGGCGGAACGCCGTCTCCGCACGTACGGACCTAACGTCCTTGCCGAGAAGAAGAAAAAGGGCATTGTGGCCATGTTCTTTGAGCAGTTCCGGGATTTCCTCGTCCTCATCCTCCTTGGAGCAGCGGCTATTTCTCTTATTCTTGGAGAAACCACCGATGCCCTGGTTATCATTGCCATTCTTGTCGTGAACGCCTGCTTGGGGGTCTTCCAGGAGTACCGGGCAGGGAAGGCCCTGGAGGCCTTGAGGCGGATGAGCATCCCAGAGTGCGAGGTCATTCGTTCGGGAACCCCAAAGAGGCTCCGTACAGAGCTCCTTGTTCCCGGGGACATTGTAGTGCTCCACGAGGGAGACATTGTCCCGGCAGACCTGCGCCTTTTCGAGGCCAAGGCCCTCCGAATCGATGAGGCAAGCCTCACGGGGGAGTCAGTTCCGGTGGAGAAGGACCCCCAGGTCCTTCCTGAGGATGCACCTCTCCCTGAAAGGGTGAACATGGCCTTTGCGGGAACGGTGGTCACGTACGGGCGGGGGAAGGGCATCGTTGTGGCCACAGGGATGGAGCGGGAAATCGGGCGGATTGCCTCACTCCTTGAGGAGGAAGAGGAGACCGTAACCCCCCTTCAGAAGCGCCTGGCTGGATTGGGGAAGCTCCTTGGATTCCTCACCATAGGGATTTGCGCTTTTGTTTTCCTCATCGGCTTTGTTCGGGGTGAGCCGCCCTTTGAGATGTTCATGACGGCGGTGAGCCTTGCAGTGGCGGCGATTCCCGAAGGGTTGCCGGCGGTTGTGACGGTGGTGCTCGCTTTGGGGGTCTTTCGGATGAGCAAGCACAACGCCATCGTTCGAAGACTTCCGGCAGTTGAGACCTTGGGGTGCACGACGTACATCTGTACGGACAAAACGGGAACCCTGACGGAAAACCGCATGGCCGTTCGAAGGGCTTGGACCTTTGGAGAGGGCAGTATGGAGCGCCTTCTTGCGATTGCCACCCTCTGCAACGATGCCTTCCTTGGGGAGGGGGACAACGAGCGTTCCGGAGACCCCACCGAGATTGCTCTCCTTGCGTACGCCAGAGAGCAAGGGTTTCCCTGGCAGAAGTGGCGCACCATGTACCCGCGCCGTGACGAGATTCCCTTCGACTCGCAACGGAAACGGATGTCCACTCTCCACTCTATAGATGGACAGCACGTTCTCTTCACCAAGGGGGCTCCGGAGATTCTCCTTGAGCGGTGCTCGTTCTACGAGGTAGGAGGGCAAATCCTCCCCCTTGGGGAAGAGGAGAAAAAGCGAATTCGCCAAGAGCAGGAAGCCATGGCGCAGGAGGCCCTGCGGGTGCTCGCCTTCGCCTTCCGGGTGCTCCCTGATGGAACCCTTTCTGAAGAGGTGGAGAGGGATCTTGTCTTTGTGGGGCTTCTTGGCATGATGGACCCTCCACGGAAAGAGGTCTACGGAGCCCTTGCGGAGGCCAAAAGAGCCGGTATCACAACGGTCATGATTACCGGTGACAGCGCCCTCACTGCTTCGGCTATCGCAAGGGAACTCGGGATGCTTGAGCCGGGGGATGAGGTTCTCACCGGACAAGATCTCGAGCGCATTTCTCAGGAAGAGCTCAAAAAGCGGGTCAAAAAGATTCGGGTTTTTGCCCGGGTCTGGCCGGAGCAGAAGCTCCGCATCGTTGAGGCCCTCCAGGAAAGCGGTGAAGTGGTGGCGATGACTGGGGACGGAGTGAACGATGCACCGGCCTTAAAAAAAGCCGATATCGGTATCGCCATGGGGATCACGGGGACAGATGTAACCAAAGAGGTTGCCGATATGGTTCTTGCCGACGATAACTTCGCCACCATCGTGCGGGCAATACGGGAAGGAAGGGTCATCTTCGACAACATCCGCAAATTCGTGGTGTACCTTCTCTCCTGCAACCTCGGGGAAATCGGTGCGGTGTTTGTACCGATTCTCCTTGGATTGGCGCGGCCCCTTGTCCCGGTGCAGATTCTCCTTGTGAACCTCGTTACCGATGGGCTTCCGGCTCTGGCTTTGGGGATGGAAGCACCAGAGCCTGATCTCATGCTCCGTCGTCCCCGCCACCCTCAGGAGGGCATTATCACCCCCTTCTACATGCGGACCATCCTCTTTGGGGCTTCCCTCATCACCCTGGCGGTTGTTCTGGCCTTTCTCTTTGGCCTGCGTCTCTGGGGGCTCCATACGGCGCGAACTGTGGCCTTTGTCACCCTGAGCCTTGGGGAACTCTGGCGGGCGTACAGCTTCCGCTCGGAGCGCCTGAATGCCTGGAGGGTCGACCCTCGGACGAACCTTTTCCTCCTTGAAGCCTGCGGCATTTCTCTTGTGGTTATTCTGGGAAGTGTTTTCGTCCCTTTCCTTCGGAAGGTTTTCGATACCCATTTCTTGACCTTTCCTCAGTGGATGTTCGCCCTGGCCTTTTCTCTTCTTTCCTTCATCGGCTTTGAGCTTCGGAAAATCTTTGTGAGGAGGGATGCCTATGGAACTCAAGGTCGTGGCTCTCGAGAACCCAAAGGGGTATAACGTCATTCTCGGACAGGCACATTTCATTAAAACTGTTGAGGACCTCCACGAAGTCCTTGCCACATCTTCGCCGACGCTGAAGTTTGGCCTTGCTTTCTGCGAGTCCTCGGGCCCCTGCCTTGTTCGCTACAGTGGCAACGACGAGGAACTTGTGGAGCTTGCAAGGAAAAACGCTCTTCTCCTTTCTGCAGGACACGTGTTCATTATTTTCCTGAAAGATGGGTACCCAATCAATGTCCTCAACGCGGTGAAGATGGTTCCTGAGGTCTGCCGCATTTTCTGTGCCAGTGCGAACCCTATTGAAGTCATCCTTGCTGAGACCGGGCAAGGGAGAGGGGTCCTTGGGGTGATCGATGGGCTCAAGACGAAGGGAGTAGAATCGGGTACAAGCTATGAGGCGGAGTGGCTTTGCCGATTTGCCCCTCCATGGAGGACAGTGCCCTCCATGGCTTTTCGAGCGCATGAAAAGACTCGGTGGACACATCATTGAGGCTATTGTAGCACTCTTTGGTCCTGAGGAGTTCCTCCGTCGCATCGCGGACCCCGTTTTCTTCCAGTCCTTGGGGTGTCTTTTGGGGTTTGATTGGCACTCGAGTGGCCTCACCACAACCCTCTGCGGGGCGCTGAAAGAGGCTGTCCGGGGGAAAGAGCGGGATTTAGGCCTCTACATCTGCGGAGGAAAGGGTGGCACATCGCAGAAGACCCCGGAGGAGATTCTTCGCCACAGCGACCGGGATTCGCTCTCCTTTGGAGAGGCTTTGGTAACCTGTAGCCGCCTCAGCGCCAAAATAGACAACACCGCCATCCAGGATGGGTACACCCTTTACCACCACGCCTTTTTCTTCACCGCCTCAGGCAATTGGTCGGTCGTCCAGCAGGGGATGAATCCCGCAACGCATTTTGCCCGGCGGTACCACTGGTTGGGGGAACGGGTTTTGGACTTTGCCTGTGAGCCCCACAGCGGCATCTGTGGCATTCGGGAGCGGGAGGTTCTCAATCTTGTGGCTCGGGAGAGCAAACCCTGCCAGGAGGGGATTGTAGCCATGCTCCGGGAGGGATTTCCTGTTGTCCGGCGGTACATGGAAAGCACCTTGCGCCACCTTGTTCTCCCGAAACGTCATGGCATAGAAGCAGGGGATTTCGACCTTTCCCGAATTGAGAAAACCGTTGCCGCAGTGTGCGAGAAGAAACCCTCCCAGTTCCTTGAGGTCCTTGGGGCTCCAGGAGTGGGCGAGAAAACCCTGCGAGCCCTTGTGCTGACTGCAGAAATTGTCCTTGGGACACCTCCAAGTTACACCGATCCGGTGAGCTTTTCCTTTGCCCATGGAGGGAAGGATGGCACGCCCTTTCCGGTGGACCGAAGGACCTACGATGCCACCATCGACTTCCTGGGTCAGGTGGTGGAGCGGATGAAGGTCGGAATCTCAGAGAAGAGAAAAATGTACGAGCAGTTACGATTGCTCAGCGGAGGGGAGGAGAGACGATGGATGCTCTGGAAGCACTGAGGACCCACCGGTCAATTCGGCGGTTCAAGGCGCAACCGGTGGAACGGGAGAAAATTGAGACCATTATCGACTGCGCCCGTCTTGCTCCTTCGGCGAATAACCTACAGCCCTGGGAATTTGTGGTGGTGACGGACGCAAAAAAGCGCGAGGAAATAGCACGACTCACCGATTACGGAAAGTTCATCCGGGAAGCTCCGGTTCTTGTGGCGGTGTTCTGCAAGGACACGAAGTACTACCTCGAGGATGGGTGTGCGGCAACCGAGAACATCCTTCTTGCCGCCTGGGCGCTCGGCCTTGGATCGTGCTGGGTTGCGGGAGACAAGAAAGCCTATGCGGAGGATGTCCGCCGCCTCCTTGGAGTTCCGGAAGGGTATCGTCTCGTGAGCCTTGTGGCCATAGGGTATCCTGCCGATGTGCCACGGGGCCATGCCTTCAAGCGAGAACTCCGAGAAGTCCTCCACTGGGAGAAGTTCTAAGGGGGTGGAACCATGAAGGTTGGGGTACTCTCAGACAGCCACGATCACCTTCCCCTCCTGAGAAAGGCTTTGGAGGTTCTGCAGAAGGAGGGGGCAGAACTCATTCTCCATGCCGGGGACTACGTGGCCCCCTTCTCGGTTGCCGTTCTTGCGGAGCTCTCTATTCCCTGGTGGGGGGTTCTCGGCAACAACGATGGGGAGATTCTCGGCATCTTCCAGAAGTCAGAAGGAAGGATCAAAGCTCCCTTTCTTGAACTCGAAGAGAGAGGATACCGAATTTTCGTCTCCCACTTCTACCAGCTGGCAAAGCTTGCTTTTGCCAGCGGCCACTATGACCTTGTGGTGTACGGGCACACCCATGAGGCAATCATCAAAGAAGAGGGGAAGACGATCCTTGTGAACCCGGGGGAGGTCTGCGGCCTTTTGAGCGGGCGGCCCACCGTTGCCCTTTGCGACCTCGAGAAAAAGGTGGCGAAACTCCTCGACATTTGATTTAATATTGGCAAACTCCTTGGGAGGCTGGGTATGGAGATTCTGCGAGAACATTTCGTCCGACAGCTCACCGAGCTCCAGGAGGACCTGGTCAGCATGACTCATGCGGCCGAGAAAATGCTCCAGATGGCGGTGGAGTCTTTGAAGGAGCAGAATGTGGAGAAAGCTCGGGAAGTCATCGCCCTGGATGACGTTGTGGACGACTACAACTTCAAAATCGAGGAGAAGTGCCTCCGGATGATTGCCCTCCAGCAACCGGTGGCAAAGGACCTCCGTATCATCGCGGCGATTCTCAAGATTATCACCGACGTGGAACGGATTGGGGACTATTCCATCGACATCGCCAAGTTCAGCATTCGTCTTGCTGAGAATCCAGTGTTCCCACCCTTTGTGGAAGTTCCGAAAATGGCGGAAATCGTCATCCACATGCTTGAGGAAGCCATTACCGCTTTCCTGCGAAGAGACTTGGGCATCGTCCAGAAAGTCGTCGATGCCGATGCCCAGGTGGACGCACTCTACCGAACCATTCACGAGAACGTGGTACGGAGCATCGAGGCCGACCCCCGGGTTGCCCGCCAGGCCATTTGGGTACTCATGATTGCCCGGTACCTCGAGCGCATTGGCGACCACATCACGAACATCACCGAGCGTATCTACTACATGGAAACCGGGGAAATGCTTGAGCTCCACCAGTAGGGGGTGAGGGAAGTGGAAGAGAGGGTCATTATGTACTTTGATGCTCCTGGGCCCCAGAATACCGATTTGGCCCTTGCCTGTGCCCTGCGCAGGGCAAAAGAAGGAAGCATCAACCACATCGTGGTGGCCTCAAGTTCCGGGGAAACGGCCCTTCGCCTCGGGGAGATGGCGCGGCGCGAAGGGTACCAGGGGAAAATTGTGGTTTGCACGTACCATGCGGGATTCTCGGGAGGGGACGAGGTTTCTCTTCCCCCAGAGCGCCGGGTGATCCTTGAGTCCATGGGCATGGTGGTTGTGCAGGGGTCTCATGCCCTGAGCGGGATTTCCCGGTCATTCCGGCAGCGCTTTGGGGGTTTGAGTCTTCCCGAAATCATCGCGGAGAGCTTCCGCCGCATATCGGAAGGGTTTAAGGTGGCGGTTGAGGTCGCCATTATGGCTGCCGACGCAGGCGCCATTCCCACCACAGAGGACGTTATTGCCCTTGGGGGGAAGGCAAAGGGTGTGGATACAGCCCTTCTTCTGCGAGCGTGCCACCAGAATTCCTTCTTCAATCTGAAGGTGCGAGAGATTCTCTGCATGCCTCGAGCGTAAATGAAAGGAGGTCAACACAATGGGCGTTTTGACTTTTCGTGCTTCCGGTGAATGGGTTGAAGGTCTGCGCATTGACACCAAGGTCCGGAACTTCTCCCTGAGCTTTGACGAACCTCCGTCTCTTGGGGGAAAGGACTCGGCTCCTAATCCTGTTGAGGGACTCCTTGCGGCCCTCATCGGGTGCCTGGGAATTGTGACGGCTGTCGTGGCCCGGGAGAAAAACCTTCCGGTGGAAAAGATTGCCATTGAGGCAGAAGGCGATCTCGATCCCCGGGGCTTTATGGGGCAGTACGACCTTGTCCGTCCCGGATTCCTGGCAATTCGCTTCGTGATGAAGGTGAGCGGTAAGCTCTCGCCTGAAGAGCTCAAGGCGCTCCTTGATGAGGTCAAGAAGCGGTGTCCGGTGTCTGACGTTCTGAGCAATGGCACCCAGGTTGAGGGAAGAATCGAGAGTTTCTGAAGAAGGGAGTACCGTATGCGCGCTGCGGTCCTTGAAGATTTCAATCGCCTCGTGGTCCGGGAAGTTCCCGATCCCTCTCCCAAGGAAGGCGAGGTCCTTGTTCGTGTCCGGGCGTGCTCAGTCTGTGGTTCTGATATCCGCATCTTCCACTTCGGAAATCCCCGGGTCCGGTTTCCTCAAATCATTGGGCATGAGATTGCTGGGGATGTTGTGGCGGTGGGTCCTGGGGTAACGAAGTTCCGGGTTGGCGATCGGGTGGCGATTGGTGCCGATGTTCCCTGCGGAGCCTGTTACTGGTGCCAGAACGGAATGGGGACAAACTGTGCCATCAACTACGCCATCGGGTACCAGTTCCCCGGAGGGTTCGCCGAGTACATCCTCCTGAACGCGCTCACGGTCGTCCAGGGGGCGGTGCACCGGATACCGGAAAACCTCTCCTACGATGAGGCCTCTCTTGCCGAGCCCCTGGCCTGTGCCATCAACGGCCTTGAGATGAGCATGCTCGGGGTTGGTGATGCCCTCCTCATCATTGGAGCTGGTCCCATCGGGTGCATGATGATTGAAATGGGTCGCTCTATGGGAGCCACGAATATCATCGTTGTCCAGCGCTCGGCACACCGCTTAGAGATGGCCAAGCGCTTCGGTGCCGACCACTACTTCCTCGCCACAGACCCAGACCTTGAGGCGAAGGTCTTTGAGGTCACCGAAGGAGAAGGAGCCGATGTCATCATGGTTACCTGTGCCTCGCCTGAGGCTCAGGAGATGGCGCTGCGGCTTGCCCGTCACCGGGCACGCATCAACTTCTTCGGGGGTCTACCAAAAGATGCCCGGAACATCTCCATCCCGAGCAACCTCATCCACTACCGGGAATGCATGATCCTGGGGACTCATGGGAGCCTCCCTCGCCACCACAAGAAAGCCCTGCAGGTCATGGCAAAGGGCATGGTCCATCCCTCCTGGTACATCACCCACCATTTCCCCCTGGAGGAGATTCACGAGGCCTTCCGGGTGGCCGAGTCTCACGAGGGGTTGAAGGTTGTGGTGAACCCTTGATTCGGACAATGCGTGCCCTTGTGCTTGAAGGAAGAGGCCGCCTGCGTCTTGCGGAGGTGCCCCTTCCGGAACCGCGGGAGAAGGAGGCGCTCATCCAGGTTCGAGCCTGTGGGGTGTGCGGCTCGGATCTGCCCCGAATCTTCGGAGACATTGCCTACTTCTATCCCCTCATTCCCGGGCATGAATTTGCCGGGGAAGTTGTGGCCACAGGTAGTACAGACGACGCCGAATGGGTGGGGAAGCGGGTCGCCGTATACCCCCTTTTGCCCTGCCGAAGGTGTTCACACTGTGAACTCGGACAGTACGAGCTCTGTGAGGATTACGGGTACCTTGGTTCCCGCCAGAACGGGGCTTTTGCCGAGTACGTGGTGGCTCCGGTTGCCAACCTCCTGCCCCTTCCCGATAACCTTTCCTTTGAAGAAGGGGCTCTCACAGAACCGGCGGCAGTGGCGCTCCACGCGGTGCGGCAGGTTGGCAGGGTCCTGGGGGAGAGTGCCGCAGTTTTTGGGCTCGGTCCTGTAGGGCTTCTTGTGGGAATTTGGCTGAAACTTTCGGGAGTTCGGAGGCTCATCGGGTACGACACGGATGAGCGGAAGTTCCCTCTTGCAAAAAGTGTTGGGTTTGACGTAACTCTCTACCCCTCCTTTTTCCCTGCAGACAAGGAAGGGATAGACCTTGTGGTGGAGGCCTCAGGAAACTCGCAGGCCCTCCTTGATGCCCTGAAGCTTGTCCGGAAAAAGGGAAGAGTAATTCTTTTGGGGAACCAGGAGAGAGACGTTCTCCTTTCCCCGGAGGACTTTGGGCGGATTCTCCGGAAAGAGCTTACGATTTTTGGAAGCTGGAACTCGAGCTTTGCCCTCCTTGATTCGGACTGGAAAAAGGTTCTGGACCTTGCCGGGTCCGGACGGGTGTCCTTTGCCCCTCTCATATCTCATCGCATCCGCCTTGAAGAGGCTCCTGCGTTCCTTTTGGGAATGCGGGAGCGAAAGATTCCCTACGTGAAGGTGGTGCTCATCCCGTGAGGGGCGTGAAAATCTCGGCTTCTTTGGACTGCGCGAACTACCTCGCCCTCCTTGAAGATGTACGGAAACTCGAACGGGGCGGAGTGGACATGCTCCACATCGACATTATGGACGGGGTATTCGTTCCGAACTTTGCCATTGGAACGAATCTCCTCAAGAAGCTTCGTCCCGAGACCACCCTCCCCTTTGACGTCCACCTCATGGTCGTGAACCCTGAGCCTCACTTTGCGCTCTTTGCCCAGCTTGGGGCAGACTGCATCACCTTCCATGCTGAGGGGAATCCAAGGCTCCACCATCTTGCTTTGGCGGTGAAAAAGCTGGGAAAGAAAGTCGGCATTGCTCTCAACCCTGCAACGGACCCGGGTTTTCTCCGCTACCTTCTTCCCTACGTTGACCTTGTCCTCTGCATGACGGTGGATCCGGGATTCGTGGGGCAGAAGTTTGTTCCCGAGGTGGTGGAAAAAGTCCGGAAGGTCAGAGAGATGTCCCAGGAGCTCGGTGTCGAGGTGGACATTGCCGTAGATGGAGGAATCAGTGAGGAGACTGTCTGCCCTCTCAGAGAGGCAGGGGCAAACGTTTTTGTTGCAGGGACCTCAAGTATTTTCTCGGGAAAGGGGGACCTTGAGGTTGCAGCGTGGCGCTTCGGGGAGTTCTGCAGGAGTCTGTGAACCCCCCGAAGCGTTTCTCACCGTTCTCCGAGGGCGGCAAAGAGGGGAACCCGTGAGAGACTGAGAAGGAGAAGGGTGGAGAAGAGGACGTTAAAGGGAGTGCTCACCAGGCGAGGGACAAGGAGCACCTTCCAGGGCATTCCAAAGAGGGTGTGGAGGAAGTACGGCGTAAGAAAACATCCAATACCCACCTGAGGAGCGGCCACTGCAAGGAAGAGGCGAGGACCTCTGGCACGAAAGGGGAAGTGGCCGAAAACCCCGGAGAGCACACCGTAGAGCGCTGCGCTGAGGGTGAAGTGAGGGAAGTACGGTCCCATGGGGCTTAGGGCAAAGCCGATAACATCGGCTAAGGCTCCGGTAAGGGCGCCAAGGAGAGGACCAAAGAGGAGACCAGCAAGGATAATGGGAAAGGTGCCAAAGCCAATGCGTACTCCCTCAATCCCACCGATGGTGATTCTTACGCTTGCAAAACGGGCGAGAACCACGCTCATGGCAACAAGAATCCCTATGAAAGCAATTTCCCGGGTTTTCTCGCGCATTGGACCACCCCTTTTGCGTTTTTGCCTATTGTAGCGTACGAGAGTGGTGCCTGCAATGGCATGATTCTTCATCTCTTTTACCAGGGGGTTGGAGGTATGGAAGAGCGCATTACGATGGATGTGGCCTTGAGTCAGGGTTTACGTCGTTTGCCGGTGTACCTTCTCCTTGATACTTCAGGGAGTATGGCGGGGGCTCCCATCCAGGCTCTCCAGGAAGGAGTGGCCCTTTTCAAACGGGAGGTGGAGAGCGATACCTTTGCTCGGGAGACGGTTTGGGTTTCGGTCATCACCTTTGGGAAAGAGGTCGAAAACCTCACCCATGGCCTTGTCCCCATCGACCAGCTCTCCCTTCCTCCTCTTGAAGCAGGGGGATATACACCCCTTGGGCAGGCGCTTCGGCTCCTCATCGAGTCTCTTGACCGGGACGTGAAAAAAGCTGTTCCTGGGGGAGAGAAGGGGGATTGGAAGCCCCTCGTTTTCATCCTCACCGATGGGAAGCCAACGGATGACTGGCGCACACCCCGAGAGGAACTCCTTGCTCGAAAGGAACGGAAAGTCCTCAACGTCATCACGGTGGGATGTGGACCGGATATCGATGAGGCGACGCTTCGAGAAATCGCCATTGGACCGAGTTTTAAGATGGATTCCGATGCCGCTTCCTTCAGCGCTTTCTTCCGCTGGGTTTCTCAAACCGTCCGCTCGGTGAGTAAAACCCTGAGTCGTCCTCAAACCCAGGGGGAAGCCTCGCCAATGCCCATACCAATTCCTCCAGATGTTCTCCAGTACATCCCATGAGGGGGTGGGAGGGATTTCGCAGGGGTTTGTTGCCGGCGATCGGGTCCTTTCCTCTTTCAACACCCATCCCGATTGGCTTGCCGTTTTTGGAGACCTTGGGGGACTGGCCTTTGTCGGGGGAAGTGTGGTTGGGCGGCTCCACCGGAAGATGCGGAAAGGTCGGGAGGATAGCCTCCTCGTGCGCTCGAAAGGTGACTGGCTCGCCCTGGCCTTGGCCGATGGGGTCGGGAGTGCTCCAAAGGGAGTGTGGGGTGCGACTCTTGCGGTGAGCGTTTTCACCGATTGGGTGCTCTCGAAGCTCCCCTATGTTTCTTCTCGGAAGCGCCGTCTCAGGGGGAGGAGTGCCGCATCTTTTGCAGGAGGTTGCTTTCCCTTCCCGGAAGGGTGGCGCGAGGTGGGAGTACTGAGCTGGTTCCAGAATGAAGGGGAGGACTCGGAAGAACCTCCTCCCTGGGAGGATATCAAGGAGTACCTTCTTGAGGCAGGAGCGTACACCCGTGGTTTCCTCCAAGGTGTTGCCCAGCGAGAGGAAAGACCAGAGAGCGACTTTGCCACAACCCTTCTTTTCTGCCTTTGCAACGTGGCTGAAAGAAAAGGGATGTTCTTCCACGTTGGTGATGGAGCAATTCTCGGGGTCCAGAGAGGCGGGAAGAGCCTCCTTTTGAGCCTTCAGGAGGGCCAGGATCCCTCCGAAACAGCCGTCCTCACCCAACCTGACTGGAGGGAGTACTGCCGGGTGGGCTTTTTCGACTTTCGAAAGGACCGCCTTGAGGCTCTCCTTCTCATGACTGATGGTCTTGCCGATGACTGCCTCTACGGTCCCCCTGAGGATGTCACCGATCGTTTCGTGCGAGACCTTCTTCGGGAAATTCGCTCCTCTTCGAGTTTCGAGGAGGCAGCCCGGCGCCTGGTGTTCTGGCTTGGCACCTATGAAGTTCCTGGGAGTTTCGACGATCGGACTCTTGCGGTGGTGTACCGGTGCGGGTGACTACGGTCTCCCCTTTCCCTTTTGTCCCAAAGCGCCTCGAGATCGAAGGTCCAGTTTTTGTTGGCGGCGAGGGGGAGGTGTACTTCAGCCGCTGCGGGAACTTCGTGGTCAAGGTGTATCACGACCAAGCTCTTCCTCCCGACAAAGAGGAGCTCCTCCGCCGGGTCCTTGCCCTTGGGAAGAACCTCGGGGAAGAGGCGAATTTCCTCTGCTGGCCGGTGGCACTCGTGGAGGAGCTCGATGGCTGGAGACGAATCGGGGTGGTCACAAAGCGCATACCCCGTCCACCGTTTCGGGAACTCGTGGACTACATCTTCAGTCCCCGGGAGTTCAAGGAAGCGGTGGAGAGAGGGGCCAACTGGCTCAACTACCTCCAGGTTGCCCACAGCATCGCTCGCACCGTTTCGGCTCTGCACGGGAAAGGCTGTGCCCATGCGGACCTCCACTTCAGTAACTTCCTTGTGGACATCAAGAGAGGTCTTGCGGTGCTCATCGACCTTGACGGCCTTGTGGTCCCGGGGTTTCTCCCGCCTCAGGTGGCGGGCATGATGCCTTTTATGGCCCCTGAAGTTGTCTGCGGTAGGGAGGTACCCAATCAGAAAACCGATCGGCATAGTCTCTCGGTTCTCATCTTCCACACCCTTCTTTTCCGCAACCCCCTGCAGCCTCTGGTGTGCTACGCCGAGGACCCTGAAGAGGACGAGCGCCTTGGCTGGGGAAGGATGGCCCTTTTCAGCGAACATCCCTTCGATTTCCGCCATCGCCCGGAAAGGCTTGGGTTTCCCCTTTTTCGCCGGGGAGTCCTGAGCTACCGTATCCTTCCTCCCTCCTTACAGGAACTCGTGGAACGGAGTTTCATCGAGGGTCTTTTTGCTCCCGAGCGTCGACCTTTAGCCCGGGAGTGGGAACGGGCTCTCTTCTTTTCCTTTTTTGAGCTCTGGCGGTGCCGCCGATGCGCCCAGTACTTTCCCTACCCGTACTGGCTTCCGTACCTTCTCAGGCGCTGCCCTTTTTGTGGATCTCCGGTGTCTTGGCCCCATCCCCTTGTCCTTCGCGTTTTCGAGGCAAAGGGCGCAGGGGTTTACGGTGCCTCAAAGCGGAGACTCGTTCTTGGTCATGGGTTCCGCATTGTGGAGAAGATGCTCTCTGGTCGGCGAGAGGCTCAAGAGGTTCTGGGGGAGGTTCGTTGGGAGGAAGGAAATAGTCAGTACGTCTTCTTGGGCACCCGGAAGGTACGTGTTCTTGTTCCCGGTGGGGAGTGGTGTGCTGTGGAGAAGGGGGAACCGGTGCCCCTTCGACGCCGCCTCCTTCTTGATGTTGAAGGATTCCTCCTTGAGGTCGACGAGGATGGATGTGGTGATTCGCCCAAAGGAAGAAACGAAAAGGATTGCCCTTCCCCCAGGTGAGAGGCGTCTCGCCCTCGTCCTTCCCCGGAAGGCACGCATTCTTTCCTATCCTGCCTTTCTCCTCCCGGACCCTCTGAATCCCTTTTCCTTTCACCTGCGAGGAGATACCGAAGAACGCATACTCCGGGGGACAATTGCCTTTGCATGGAGAGGAAAAGAGAAGCATTGCGAGCTCATCCTTGAGGGGGAGAAGGAAAACCCCTCTTTTTCGGGCTTTCATCCTGTGTTCCCTGAACATCCCCTTTTCCCCAGGGGTGACTC
Organism: Candidatus Caldatribacterium sp.; assembly: GCA_014359405.1. Classification (NCBI taxonomy): domain Bacteria; kingdom Pseudomonadati; phylum Atribacterota; class Atribacteria; order Atribacterales; family Candidatus Caldatribacteriaceae; genus Candidatus Caldatribacterium; species Candidatus Caldatribacterium oleiphilum. The sequence continues at coordinate 8,071 of JACIZN010000010.1, read as the reverse complement.
AATTCTCCTTGCCCCTGGAGATTACCTTCTTGAGGAGAAAGTTTCCCTTACCCCACCCTTTCACCTTGTGGGAGCAAGTGGAACAGTCCTTTTCCGGGAGGGTGAGGTGCTCCGTATTGAGGGGGAAGGGGAGGGTCTTGTCCAAAACGTCACCTTTTCCCTGCGGGGGAGAAAGAGTGGCAATGTGGCTGTCGTCCTGAAGAGCCGGGTTGTTTTTGAAGGCTGTGTCTTTCGGGGAGGGATTCGGGAGAAGCTTAGCTGGATGGGGAACGGAGTGGTCGCTGCCCGGGAAGCATCTTTAGTTTTTCGGCGCTGCGTGTTCCTCGAGAATGAGGCGGCGGGTATTCTTGCTGAAGAGGGGACTGCTGTTGTGGTGGAGGACTCGATTTTCGTAGGCAACCGGGGGGAGGGGATTTTGGCCAAACGAGGGTCTGTCCTTGTGGTTCGCCGTTCACGCTTCTTCTCCAATGTCTGGGGTGTAACGTGTGGAGGGCTCTGTCTCTTCGAGGGCAATGAGATTTCAGAGAGCACAACAGGTGGATTGTGCCTTCTCCGGGGAACGGAGGGAATCTTCGGAGATAATCGGATTTCCAGAAATCCGGTGGGTGTGGTCTGGCCAAGAAGCGAGGACATTCTCTGGGGAGCGGGAAATGTTCTTGAGGAAAACCGAATCCCCTTCCTTGAAGAGTAGTCATTTCTTTCCCATGAGGTACCGGAGAGAAACCGAAAAGAGAATCACCCCTCCTCCAAGGAGGGCAAAGCGGCCTGGCGATTCTCCCAAAGCTAAGAAGACCCAGAGGGGATTGAGGATGGGCTCAATCATGAGGATGAGACTTGCCTCAAGAGCTCTCACTTTCCGGATGGCCTGGGCATAGAGGAAGTACGAGAGTCCGATTTGCACTGTTCCAAGGAGCACCAGGCCTATCCATCCCCTTCTATCCAGGGAGCCGCTGAAGAAGAAGGGTAGACCCACGAGAGCGGCGAAGAAGTTCCCCACGAAAACCGACTGCAGAGGTTCGGCATCCTTCTGCATCCTGAGAATCACGATGAGAAAGGCAAAAGCAATGCCGCTTCCGATGGCAACAAAATTCCCGAGCATGTTTCCCGGAGTCAGTCGGTCAAGGAAAAAGAGCACCATTCCCCCAAGGACCATGCCCACGGAAATCCAGTCAAAGCGGGAGGGAGTTTCCCTGAGGAGCCACTGGCTGAGGAGGGCGACGTAGACCGGAGCGCCGTACTGGAGGAGAATGGCATTGGACGCCGTGGTGAGCTTGTTAGCGAGCACAAAGAGGACCACCGTGGCCATGTAGGCTATGCCTCCGAGGATATCTAAGGGAGAGAGGCGTAGCCTCGGTCGAAAAAAGCAGAGCAAGAACCCACAGGCGATGGCACTGCGGGCTCCTGCAATCGCCACAGGGCTCCAGGAGACGAGTTTTATCAAAAGCCCCCCAAGGCTCCAGAGCGTAGCGGCAGCAAAAAGGTACGCTATAGCTCTCTGGCGAGTCATTTACCGGTGTGCTTCCCGTTGTCTTTTCTCAATGTACATGCTCGAGAGAACCGAAAAGAGAATGACGAGACCAAAAACCACATAGGTCCAGAAGTACGGAATGCGCATGACGACGAGTCCATTCTCAATGACCGAGATGGTTAGGGCACCGATGAAGATCCCCGCCATGTTTCCGATGCCGCCCCGAAGGGACGTTCCCCCCACAACGCTTGCGACAACCGCCTTGAGTTCCCATCCTTCCCCCGCTCGGGAGGTGAAGCAGGCCGTTCGGGCAATCTGGGCGCAGGCCACAAACCCACAGAGCACCCAGTCCTTCTGGGAACATAACATCACGTGGGCGGAGATACTTGACCATGTCGAGGTAGTAACCAGGAGTTCTGAGAAGGAAGGGGAGAGTGCGATGTACCTCCGAGGTAATTCCGGTAACCACACCCCAATGCTGGGAGGCGCTATACCTGGCTTCTCATGATGCAGAGCAACACTTGGGCGTTCTACCGAGGTCATTCTATTCCTCCTTTTGACAATTATATCTGACGACGTAAGCTGCCGTACAGCACCTTAAGTATAATGGTATGGGAGGCAGTGCGTTTGGATTTTGACTGGTATAATAGAGGGCGACAACGGAGAAAGGAGTGAAAAACGCGTGGGAGCAACTTTGGAACAACTGGCAGTTAACACCATTCGTATGCTCGCCCTGGATGCGATTCAGAAAGCAAAATCTGGACATCCAGGGTTACCGCTTGGGGCTGCCCCGATAGGCTACGTCCTTTTCCGGCGCATCATGAAGCACAATCCTAAGAACCCTCAGTGGTTCAACCGGGACCGATTCATCCTCTCTGCAGGTCATGGGTCGGCAATGCTTTATGCTCTCCTTTACCTTTGCGGGTATGAGAGGATGAGCCTTGAGGAACTCAAGAATTTCCGCCAGTGGGGGAGCCTCACGCCTGGACATCCAGAACGTTGCGTTGCCTGTGGCATAGAGACGACGACTGGTCCTTTGGGGCAGGGCTTTGCCACCGGTGTGGGTGTAGCCATTGCGGAGGCCCATCTTGCGGCCCGATTCAACCGCCCGGGGTTCCCAATCATTGACCACTACACCTATGCTCTGGTGAGCGATGGTGACCTCATGGAAGGGGTGGCACAGGAAGCTGCTTCTTTGGCTGGCCACCTGAAACTCGGGAAGCTTATCTACCTCTACGATAACAACCACGTGAGTCTTTCAGGAGAGACGAAAATCTGCTTCACTGAGGATGTTAAAGCCCACTTTACTGCCTGTGGGTGGCAGGTTCTTGAGGTTCCTGACGGCAACGACCTTGAGGCAATTGCTCGGGCTATTAAGGAAGCGAAAAGGGACACTGAACGTCCCTCCCTCATCATGGTTACAACCCATATTGGCTATGGAAGCCCGAAGCAGGATACCTTTGAAGTCCACGGTGCTCCTCTGAAGCCTGAAGAGGTGGTAGAGACGAAGAAGTTCTTCAGTTGGCCCCTGGAGCAGGAATTCTACGTTCCTCCTGAGGTCCTTGCCCACATGCGGGAGGTTGTGGCAGAAGGAGAGAAAAAGGAAAAGGAGTGGCAGGAGCTCTTTGAGGCCTATGCGCGGGAGTACCCCGAGGAGGCAAGGACTCTTACCATGATGATGCGGGGTGAGCTCCCGGAAGGTTGGGATAAGGACCTTCCCGTTTTTACACCGGATGCGGGAGCTTTAGCCACTCGCTCTGTAGGCGGGAAAATCTTGAACATCCTGGCGGATCGGATTCCCTCTCTCATTGGGGGATCTGCCGATCTTGATCCCTCGACGAATACCGTTCTCAAGGGTAAGGGGAGTTTCCAGGCACCTCACGTTTGTACTCCGGGGACTCAGGGACTTGTGGATGGACCCCTTGGGTACGAGGGGCGGAACATCGCCTTTGGGGTGCGGGAACATGCGATGGGTGCCATTCTGAATGGGATTGCCATCCACGGTGGGCTCATTCCCTTTGGGGCGACCTTTTTTGTCTTCTCGGATTACATGCGTCCGGCGGTTCGAATTGCCGCCCTTTCCCACTGCAGGGTTATCTACGTGTGGACCCACGACTCGGTGGGAGTCGGTGAAGACGGTCCCACGCACCAGCCCGTTGAGCACCTCATGAGTTTCCGGGTCATGCCGAACATGGTGTGCATCCGTCCAGCCGATGCCAACGAAACCCGAGAGGCCTGGAAAGTGGCCATTGAGTGGCAGAAAGGACCTGTGGCTCTCATTCTCACAAGACAGAATGTTCCGGTCATCGACCAGAGCAAATACGGGAAAGCCGAGGGCTTACGCAAGGGTGCGTACATCCTTGCGGATAATTCCGGTGGCGATCCTGAGCTCATCATCATCGCCTCAGGTTCAGAGGTGCATGTGGCCCTCGAGGCTTACGAAAGACTTGTGGCCGAGGGAGTTCGGGTTCGCGTGGTCAGCATGCCCTCCTTTGAGCTCTTTGAGGAGCAGCCGGAGAGCTACAGGGAAGAGGTGCTTCCAAGAAGGGTAAGAAAGCGCATTGCCATTGAGGCTGGGGCGACCCTTGGGTGGTACAAGTACGTGGGAGATGAAGGAAGGGTTATCGGCATCGATCGCTTTGGGGCTTCGGCTCCGGGAAAACTCGTCCTCGAGAGGTTGGGTATCAGCGTTGAAAATCTCCTGGCCCAGGCCAGAGATTTACTTGCGCGGTGAACTTGGGTGAAAGGGAGGATGGAGTGATGCAGGGTAGGAGACTGGCGATTCTTGTTGGTGGTGGTCCAGCACCTGGCATTAACGGAGTCATTGGTTCGGTAACCATTGCGGCTCGCAGAAGAGGCATTGAGGTTGTGGGCATTTACGATGGTTTCAAGTGGATTTCGAGTTCTTCCTTCGATCCAGCAGTGCATTCCGTTCCCCTTGACATTGCCCGTGTCTCTCGGATTCATCTTGAGGGGGGTTCTATCCTCCGCACTGCTCGGGATAGCCTCATCAAGGGAGGAACGATTGATGAGGCTAAGGTGGAGAATGTTCGAAAGGTCATGGAATCCCTCAACGTTGGGTACCTTGTCACCATCGGTGGCGATGATACCGCCTTCAGCGCAAGCATTGTAGCTCGGGCCATGCAGGGGAATCTCTTCGTTGCCCACGTTCCGAAGACCATCGACAACGACCTTCCCCTTCCGGGGGACATGCCGACTTTCGGTTTCCAGACTGCTCGCGAGGTGGCTACAGGCATCGTTAAGAACCTCATGGAGGATGCCCGGACCACGAACCGCTGGTACTTTGTGGTCATCATGGGCCGCTCAGCAGGACACCTTGCCCTGGGGACTGGAAAGGCGGCAGGGGCAACCCTTACCATCATCCCCGAGGAGTTTGGGGACCGGAAAGTCCGCGTTGAGGACGTCTGCGACATTATTGAGGCGGCAATGATTAAACGAAAGGCTCTTGGAAGGGACGATGGCATTGCCGTTGTGGCAGAGGGCGTGGCTCTGAAATTTGGGGATGTGGAAGAGATTGAGAAGATTCTTGGAAAGTCGGTTCCCCGGGATCCTCACGGGCATGTCCGCCTTGCTGAGGTACCCCTTGGAGAACTCCTGAAGAACGAAATCACCCGGCGCTTTGGGGAACGGGGCAAGAAAATCACCATCGTCACGAAGGATGTGGGGTATGAGCTCCGCTGTGCACCTCCAATTCCTTTTGATATCGAGTACACCCGGGACCTCGGGTACGGAGCTGTGGAGTACCTCACAAACAGCGCCTACGGCGAGGAGATGAAAAAGAAAGGAGCCATGATTAGTATTTTGAACGGAAAGCTCAATCCCATCCCCTTCGACGAGATTATGGATCCTGTAACTGGTCGGACCCGTGTTCGTATTGTAGATGTTACCTCCTATGCGTACCAGGTTGCCCGGTCGTACATGATCCGCCTTGAGAAAGAGGACCTCGAGAACCCTGACATGATGGCCGCCATGGCCAAAGTAGCCGGCATGGATGTGGAAGCCTTCAAGAAGCGTTTCGGACACCTTGTTTCCTGAGGTTCCAGAGGGGGGGAGGAAGACCCTTTCCCCCCTCTCCTTCCTCCATTACCCCATTTTTTGGGCCACTCTCTCTGCGATTCTTGGGTTTTTAGGAGGAACTTGCTTTCGGTTTTCTTTCCCTCTTCTTTTCCTTCTTTTTGGTGGTGTCGTTGCTCTCCAAGCTGTTTTGCTTTCTTCCCGAGTCTTCTTTCTCCTTTTCTGCGTCGGTTTCTGGCTTTTTGGTGCTCTTCTTTTTACGGTGGGCTTTGGGCTTCCGGGGAAATTCTTCTGGGAACGGAATGGAGAGCGCCTTGTCCTTGAGGGGTATGTGGTCCCAAAGGGTGAGCGTTTCCTCCTTACCCGCATTCGGGGCTTTCCGGTGTACTCACCGAATGTGGTTCTTCGAGGAAAGGGGGGTAGGGGAGACCTTGCGACTCTGCTTTTTCGAAAGGTAAAAGTCCTTGGAACTTTCCGGACCTTTCCTTCCTGTGCTAACCCTGGAGGGCGAGACCTGCGTTTCCTTTTCCTGAAGCAGAGAATTTTCGGATACCTCGAAGTAGAGGCCCTCTCTGAGCTTTCTTCCTCGAACCCTTGGTTTTCTTTTCTGCGATGGGCCACCAGGGAACGTTCCCTTTTCCTTGAGCGCTTCAGAGAGGAACTTCAGGAGACCTTTCCTCTCTTTGGGGCTCTCTTTCTTGGGTTGAGGGAAGAGGATTTCGAAAAAAACGTCACCCTCTTTCAGGAGACGGGAGTGTACCACCTCTTTTGCGTCTCGGGCTTTCACATGGCGCTCCTTGGGACTCTCGTTTGGTCCTTGCTTCGACATCTTTTTCCTCGGCGCTTGGCCATTTTTTTCATCCTCCCCTTTACCTTCCTGTACTTGGTTTTCTGCGGTTTTGTGGCTTCTGCCACCAGGGCCTGGATTATGGCAAGTCTTTTTCTTTTGAGTCGGAGAATTGGCCGTACCGTGACGACTACAGGAGTTTTGCTCTCCGCCTTTTTCCTCATGTTCCTTCTCCAGCCGGAGATTGTTTTCGCACCGGGAGCCCAACTCTCCTTTGCATCCACGGCGGGATTGGTAACCCTTATTCCCTTGCTGTCTCCGCATATTCCTCGGAGGTCTCTTTTTCTCCGGTACTTTTTGGGAATTCTCTGGGCCACATTTTCTGCCACCCTGGCGAGTTTCCCCTTCCTTGTGGGGAACAGGTTCTCCTTTACCTCCCTCGTTTTCCTTGGGAATCTCCTTGTTGTCCCCCTTGTTGAGGGGACGCTTTTTGTTGCCCTCTGGAGCCCTCTTTTGGGACTTTTTTCTGGGGGACGAGCGTTTCTTGGATTTCTCCTTCGGCTTCTCCTGCGGGCGCTTCTTTCGGTTTCCTCTTTTCTTGCAAATTCTGTGCCTCACTGGGTTTTCGATTTCCAGGAAGGGCGTTCCATGGTCTGGGGCATGGTCGGATGGGGAGTGGTGGTTCTTGCTCTTTGGAGTTTCCTCGCCAGAAAATGGTTGCCCTGTGTCCTTGTGGTGCCCCTTGTCCTTGGAGGGTTGCTCTTGGAGAGTGTCCTGTTCCCGGAAATGAGCTTCCTCGTCTTTGACGTCGGGCAGGGTCTTGCCTGTGGTTTCTTTAGGGGAGAGTTGGGTATTTTCGTTGATACCGGTGGGGTCATTCGTGGGTACGGGAATGTAGGCGAGAGCATTCTTGTGCCGTTTCTGCGGTTTAGAGGAATTAGAGAGGTTCGGGGCATTTTCCTAACCCACGATCATGGGGACCACGCTGGAGGGGTTTCTGCCCTTCAGAAGGCTTTTCCTGAGACCTCTCTTTTTGCGCCTGATAGCTTTTCCTCCTTTGAACGCCTGCAGATTTTCCCGGGTGTGTTCCTTGAGGTTTTTCCGGTCCCCGAAGAGGGTGGCAGAGCGGCGGTTTTTCGCCTCCACACTCCCTATGGTCGTATCCTTATCTGTGGAGACGTGGAAGAAACCTACGAGAGGCTTGTCGATTTTGGTCCTTCTTTCCTCGGGGCCGAGGTCCTCGTTCTTCCCCACCATGGGAGTTACCACGATTCCTTAGAGTCTCTCATTCGGGCTTCTTCTTGCCGTCTCGCCGTCATTTCGGCAGGGGAGAATCCGTATGGACACCCTGATGTGCGCACGCTTGCCATTCTTGAAGAGCTGAAGATTCCATACCTTGTAACCGTAAGAGACGGGGCGGTGGAGTACTGCCTCATTCTGGGACGAGGGAGGGTGCGGAAGTTTGGAAAAAGAACAATTTGAGAGGTGGATGCAGAAGAATATTCGGGGGAATTCTTTCATTTTGGAGCTGCAAGTGCCTCGGGTCTATTTTCAGGACGTGTGCACTCCCAGAATCCGGGAAAAACTTGGTGTCTCAAGGATTTCATGGATTCGGAAAAAGGAAGAGTGGGAGAAGAAGAGGGAGGAGCTCCTCCTTCCCTCCCTCTTTCCCGAGAGGGAAGCGCTTTTCCTTGAGGACCTCAGGGAAGAGGCTATCCTCGAAATAGCACAAGAGGCACCCAGGTACGGTGGGGTGTTCTTCTTTTTCCTTATTTCTCCCG
>JACIZN010000009.1 GCA_014359405.1 Candidatus Caldatribacterium sp. | reverse complement strand
ACCCTTCCGCATCGCCTTGTCTGGCTCCACCTCAAACCTTTCTACTCCGGGATGCTTCCAGCAATTCTTGAAGAACTCGGGCTTGGGGTGGTTTTCGAAGAATTTACCGAGGTTTTCCCGGGGGAACTTTCCCCTTCCTCCCCCTTCCTTTCCCTTGCGGAGAAGATTCTCTGGGCAAACGAAGTTCTGGCAAGTTTTAAGGGACGCACCTCGCGCATCCTCAGGGCCCTCAAAACGTATGACGCTGAAGGAGTAATACAGTTCACCCAGTGGGGATGCCGTCAGAGTCAAGGCATGAGCGCCATTCTGCGCCAGAAAATCCTCGAGGCAGGATATCCAGTTCTTCTCCTTGACGGAGACCACCTCGACAGGCGCCACGGGGGAGAGGAACAGCTACGTACCCGCCTTGAAGCCTTCAGAGAAATGCTCAATTAGCGAGAGGGATATTACAGCTTCAGGGACCTTGCAAAGCGCAAAGGAGTTCGCTACCATTCCCTTACAAAGGAGAGAAGGAGGTTGCGCCATGTACCGGGTGACGCTCATACCGGGAGATGGAACTGGACCAGAAATCGTCGAAGTGGCAAAAAGAGTCATTGAGGCCACAGGAGTACCCATCGAGTGGGATGTCCAAGAAGCAGGTGCTGAGGTCATTGAGAAGTACGGCACTCCTCTCCCTCCGCAGGTTCTCGAATCCATCAAGCGGAACGGTGTAGCCCTCAAAGGTCCCATCACCACTCCCGTAGGTACGGGGTTCCGGAGCGTCAATGTGGCTCTGCGCAAAGAACTCGACCTTTACGCCTGTGTCCGACCCTGTAAGACCTACCCAGGGGTTCGTTCACGGTACGAGAATGTGGATCTCGTCATCATCCGCGAGAATACCGAAGACCTCTATGCAGGAATCGAGTTCGAAAAAGGACAGCCAGAAACCTTGGAGTTCATCGCCACCGTGGAGCGCTTAGGAAAGGGGAAGATCCGCCAGGATTCAGGAATAAGCGTAAAGCCCATTTCCGTTTTCGGTACGGAACGCATCGTCCGCTTTGCCTTTGAGTACGCCCGCCGGAACGGACGCCGTAAAGTCACCGCAGTCCATAAAGCCAATATCATGAAGTACTCGGACGGGCTCTTTTTAGAAGTTGCCCGGGAAGTGGCAAAGAACTACCCGGATATCGAGTTTGAAGACCGTATCGTTGACAACATGTGCATGCAGCTTGTCCAGAAACCCGAGCTCTACGATGTTCTTGTTCTCCCCAACCTCTACGGGGACATTATCTCTGATCTTGCAGCAGGACTTGTGGGGGGACTCGGCGTTGCTCCGGGAGGCAACATCGGGGACCACTACGCCGTCTTTGAGCCGACCCACGGGAGTGCCCCAAAGTACAAGGGGCTCAACAAAGTGAATCCCATTGCCACGATTCTCTCGGGGGTCATGATGCTCCGTCACCTCGGCGAAAAAGAAAAAGCGGACCTCCTGGAGGAAGCCGTGGCTTCAGTCATCAGAGAGGGAAAGAAGGTTACCTACGACCTCAAATCTGACCCAAATGATCCTACGGCAGCAAAGACCTATGAGGTGGGTGAGGCAATCATCGAAAAGATGGAGGAGCTGAAAAAAAGGTGAGAGTGCTCCTTGTGCAGCCTCCTTCCCCAGGGATTTACGACTTTATAGGTCTCAAGCTCCCTCCCCTTGGCTTAGCGTACCTTGCAGCCTCATGCCGCAAGCGCCACACGGTGGCCATCGTGGACCTCCAGGTGGAAGAGAAAAAACGCTTTCAAGAAGAGCTCAAAAGGTGTGATCTCGTGGGCATTACCGCCACAACGAGCACCTTCCCTGAAGCTCTCAAGATTGCCCGGGAAGCAAAGAACGCCGGACGCATCGTGGTCATGGGAGGGTACCACGCAACGTTCCAGGACGAAGAAACCCTCCGGAGCAGACTCGTGGACTGTGTCGTCCGGGGCGAGGGGGAAGAAATCTTTGTGCTTCTCCTTGATGCCTTAGAGAATGGGGTGTCTCTGGATGCCGTCCCTGGCATTTCTTTTCTACGGGATGACGCCCTCATTCGGACTCCCTCCCCCCTTCCCCCACAGGATCTCGACGCTCTGCCCTTTCCTGCTCGAGACCTCCTCAAGCTCTCCAAGTACTGGATGACTCAACTCGAGGGGGAACCGCTTGTGAACGTGGTCACAAGTCGGGGATGCCCTTTTGCCTGCACGTTCTGCGCTTCGTCCCATTTCTCGGGGAAAAAATGGCGAGCCCGTTCCCCGGAGAACATCCTCAGAGAACTTGAGATTCTCTACTTTGACTTTGGGTTCCGGGCCATCGCCTTCGTGGATGATAACTTCACCCTTGACCCCAAGCGGGTGGAGTACCTCTGCGACGAGATGGAACGGAAGAGCCTAAAGCTCAAATGGTGGTGCTTTTCCCGAGCCGATACCATTGTCCGGTACGAGACCCTGGTGAGAAAAATGGCCAAAGCTGGCCTGCGCATGGTGTACCTTGGGCTTGAGAGCGCCGAAAAAGCTATCCTTGAAGATTACGGGAAGCAGCTCACGACCGAGGTAGCGAGAAAAGCCGTAGAAATCCTCCGCAGGTACGGGGTAAAGAGCTGGGGTTCCTTCATCCTTGGAGGGCTTCGAGAGACCAGGGCCACCGTCCAGAAGACCATTGAGTTTGCCCGAAAGATTCGCCCAGATATCGTTCAGTTCTCGCTCCTTACCCCCTTCCCTGGAACGGCGCTCTTTGAAGAGCTCACAAAAGAGCGTCGCGTCCTCAACCTCCCGTGGTCCCTTTTTGATGGAGCCCATCCGGTGGTGCAGCTTGACACCCTGAAGCCTCAGGAACTCCGTCGGCTCCTTTTCAGGGCGTACTTTGAAGCCTACCGGGGCCTCCATGCCATTCCGCAGGTTGTGCAGTTTGCAAAGAAACTGTGTTTCACAAAGATTCCTTTCCTCTCCCGTATGAAAGAGTACTTCTACTTGAAGGAGCGGATGCGTCGTGAAAATCCTTCGCTTTCTCTGCCCTGATCGGAATACTCCAAGCTGGGGGGTTCTCGAGGAGGGAGATACTGTTGCCGAAATCACCTCTCCCTTCGGAGAGGCAAAGAGGACGGGAAAGAAATTCTTTCTCAAGGACCTTCGCATCCTTCCTCCGGTCCGTCCGAGCAAAATCGTTGCCGTCGGTCTCAACTACAAAGACCATATCGCCGAGCTCAACTCACCCGTCCCCGAGAACCCCATCCTCTTCCTCAAGCCCTCAACATCAGTCATTGGACCGAACGAACCGATTCTTCTACCGCCTCACTCCCAGCGGGTAGATTACGAGGCAGAGCTTGCGGTAGTCATCCGCAAGAGAGCTTTCCGGGTCAAAAGAAGTGAAGTCCACGACTACATCCTCGGGTACACCTGCTTCAACGACGTCACCGCTCGGGACATCCAGGCAAAGGACATTCAGTGGACCAGGGCAAAATCCTTCGACACCTTTGCCCCCCTTGGCCCCTGGATTGAAACCGAAATCAACCCTGCAGACTGCACGGTGCGTTCCTTCGTGAACGGGGTCCTCAGGCAAGAAGGCAATACCAGAATGCTCCTTTTCCCCGTGGAAGAGCTCGTTGCCTTCATCTCTGAGGTTATGACCCTTCTTCCCGGAGACGTCATCGCCACCGGGACACCTCAAGGCGTTGGCCCTCTTGCCCCCGGAGATGTGGTTGAGGTGGAGGTAGAGGGCATCGGTACCCTGCGCAATCCCGTTGCGGTGCGGTAGCCATGGGCCAGGTCCTCGGGCTCATGTTCATCCTCATAGGGCTTGGGTTTTTCCTGCGGGTTCTTGGGGTATTTCCGCCCGAAACCGCTCCTCTCCTCAACCGCTTCGTCCTCTACGTGACCTTTCCCTGTCTTGTTTTCCGCTCCCTCCAAGGGGCAGAGCTTGACCGGAGACTCTGGGGCATTCCTCCCTTAGCCTACATGGCCATAAGCCTTCTTTTTCTTTTCTCCTTTTTCCTTGGGACTCGGCTCTTCCGCCTTTCTCCAAGAAGGGCTGCAAGTTTTGCCATGGGAGCCGCCTTTGGGAACACGGCTTTCCTCGGATATCCCTTTATTCTTGCCCTTCTCGGCGAAAAGGGTCTCCCCCCGGCCATTTTCTACGACCAGTTAGGGAACTTCCTCTCGGCGTACACCGTAGGGGTGCCGTTTTGCGTTTTTGGGAAAACGGGGAGATTTTCCTCCCGTAACGTTGTTGAATTCCTGAAGCTCCCACCTTTCAGCGCCTTCCTCCTTGCCCTCGCCCTGAATCGCCTGCCTCTTCCGCCCCTTCTCTCAAGCGTCATCAACCGCCTTGCAGACGCCACAATCCCCCTTACCATGGTGGCCATTGGCCTCTCTCTTTCACCCAAAAACCTCTTTAAAGAAGCGACGCTTCTTGGAAGCGCCGCTCTCTTGAAGCTCTTCCTCCTTCCCCTTGGAGCCTATGCCCTCACCCGGTGCGTTCCCCTTCCCCCTCTTTTTGCAAAAGTCCTCGTTCTCCAGTCGGCAACGCCAACACTTGTGAGCTCGTACGTCTTTGCCTCTGTGTACGAGCTTGACACCGAGCTCTCCTCAAGCATTATCTGCGCAACGACCCTGTTTTCCCTCGTCACCTTACCCCTCTGGAACCTCCTCCTGCACCCGTAGGAACACCCGCATCGGTCCGGCGGTGAAAATATCACTCTCGGCTATTGCCTCAAGAACTACCCTTCCCTCCCGCTTCTCAAGCTCCCGAGTCACCTCACTCAGGTTGAGCGCCGAAATGACCCCAACCTTTCCCTCCTGAGAGAGAACCCCCTTCTCAACGCCGAGAATATTGAGGTCCCGAAGCATCTCGGCAAGGATGAGGTCGGGATTAGTCCTTCCTCTCTCCAGGGTGACCACTTTCCGGAGGATGACTTCCCCCTGAGAAAAAATCTTTTTGTTCTCCTCAAGGAGGAAACGGGCAATGACCGGTTCCCCCCGCAGGGTATTGAGGGCAGCAACAAGGCGCACCACGTACTCTCCACTTCCTGAAGAGAGCTTCGCAACCGCTTCTTTAAAGTTATCCTCCTGAACGAACACCACCCCTCGCCCTTCCCGATCCTGTCCAGCTCCCCGAGCCTGGGCGATGACCGTAGCCCGTCGAATGAGGGAAAGGAGGAAATCCTCTGCTTCGTCCTCAGGAACACCACCTTGCGCCACCACCCGGAGGATTTCCTCCTCATCCCGAAAGACAATTTCCCCCTGGCGTACGGCTATGAGGTTCGCCCGCAGGCGGGTGAGCTCCATCTGGAGCGACTGGATTTCATCCTGGAGGGTTTTCCTCTGCTTTTCCAAGGTAGTAACGTTCTCCTGAAGCGACCGCACCTCTTCTTCAAGGCTTGCCTTGGAAAGGGAGAGTTCTCTCTCCTTCTGGGAGAGGGTAGCCACCTGCTCTTCGTACATGCGCACGGTCTCTTTCATGCGCTCAAGCTCTGCATTCCTTGCCAGAACCTCCTGGTTGAGGGACTCAAGCTTTCTCTTGAGTTCTTCCATCCCAAAAAGGGCTGTTCGTACATCCTTGGAAGCCATACTCAGAATGGCAAGGGTCACAGTAGAGATGAGAATCCCTGTGACAATGCTCACAAGAATCGCCGTGTAGCGAGGACGAAGGGCAAGCAGAGAAAGCTTCCGTTTCCCAACCCTCCGGCCCAGGAAATCCCCAACATAGGCAATGACTCCGCTCAAGAGAAGGAGGACAAGGATGAGGAGGAAACTCGTTGTGCCCATTCTTTCACCTCACTATATTCTGTTCCGCTTCCAGAGGAGCATACCGCCACCGAGAGCCCCGATGACATTCGTTACCCAGGTACCCCAAAGCGGTGAGAGCACCCCTCCTTCAGCAAGGGTGCTCATGATGGAGAAGAGGACATAGTACCCGAAAACAACAAGAATACTCAGGCCAATCCCCAAGGCCTTCCCCGAGCGAGGAGAAGTGACTCCTAAAGCCACACCAATGAGGGCAAAAACAGGAGCCGCAAAGGGAATGGCAGTCTTGTGCCAGAGAAGGATTTCAAGGTGCTTCGTGTCCTGCCCCCGGGCCTTCTCTCTCTCCACGTAAACCCGGAGCTCTGAAAAACTCATCTCCTGAGGTCGCTTCTTTGTCTTCAGGATTTCTTCCATGGTCTCACGGGTTTTCGCCTCTTCACGGGCAAAGCGCACCACTCGCTCAACCTCTCCTTTATCGTTCACCTCGTAGTACACCCCGTTCTCGAAAACCCACCGGCCTTCGGAAACCCTCGCCCGTTCGGCATTAATAATGCGCCGAAGCTTTTCTCCCGTGTACTCCTGCACCACAACTCCCTCAAGAAGGGCGTTCCTTGCATCCACTTCTCGGACGTAAAAGAGACGTTCCACTCCTTCCTCTGAAGCATCCCGAAAGAAGGTCCGCTCCGCCACAGGCCAGGAGGAGACCATCCCTTCCTCCCACACCTCCTTGAGCTTGAGCGCCGAGAGAGGAAGGGCAACTTCCTGGAGGACGATCGTCCCCGCACACACCCACAGAGAAAAGAGGAAAAAAGGGAGGAAGAACCGAAAAAGGCTCACTCCAGAGGCACGGAGGGCAACCACTTCGCTGTCCCCGGCCATACGCCCAACCACAAGGAGGATACCCAAAAGAAGAGCCATGGGGAGAACGTAAACAAGGAGCTGGGGCAGGCTCAGGAAAAAGATTGCCACCACCTTTCCTCCCGGTAACCCTTCCCGGAGCCACATCCGGGCCAGCCGAAAGAGGAGGTCCCCGGCGCTCAGAATGGCCACAAAGAGGAAGACCCCAAAAAGAAACGAACCACTCGTCTGCCGAATCACGTACCGGTCAAGGGTATGCATTACAGGTTGAACCGCTCCCCGAGGTAGTACTTACGACTCAGCTCTGACTGGATAATTTCCTGCGGAGTGCCCGAGACAAGAATTTTCCCCTCGAAGATGATGTAGGCCCGGTCTGTTATGGCCAGGGTTTCCCGGACGGCGTGATCGGTGATGAGGACTCCGATGCCTTTCTGCGCGAGACCCCGCACGATGTTCTGAATGTCCTCAACGGCAATGGGGTCGATGCCGGTGAAAGGCTCATCAAGAAGGATAAAGGACGGAGAGGTCGCCAGGGCCCTTGCAATCTCAAGGCGCCTCCGTTCCCCTCCCGAGAGGAGGTTGGCCACCGATGCAGCAAGGTGCGCAATACCGAATTCCTCAAGGAGTTCGTTCCGCCGCCGCACAACTTCTCTCCGGGGAAGCCCTTGCATCTCAAGGACAAGGTCGAGGTTCTCCCGAACGGTGAGCTTTCGAAAGACCGATGGCTCCTGGGGCAGGTACCCAATCCCCATTCGGGCCCGCACGTACATCGGGAGATGGTTGAGCTCAAAATCGTCAAGGAACACCTTTCCCCCCGTGGGACGGATAAGGCCAACGAGCATGTAGAAGGTTGTGGTTTTCCCCGCCCCGTTGGGCCCAAGGAGCCCTACGATTTCCCCCCTTCGGACGGTGATGCTGACCTCGTTCACCACCCGTTTCTTGCTGTACTCCTTGGTGAGTTTTTCCCCAGAAAGAACATTCCAGTTCCGCTCCATCACTTCTTCTCCTCAAAGGGCATGAGGAAAATCTCCACGTTCCCTTCAACCTTCACCTGAGAGGTATCGAGGTTTACCGTAATTCGTTCCCCCCGGAGGAGGTTTCCCTCCCGGGATATCTCCGCTTCCCCCTCAAGGATAAGGACATTCGTCCCTTCAGTGTAGAGAGCCCTCTTTGCCTTTCCGCTCCACCCCTCTCGGGACACCATGACATCCCGTCCCTGCCACCTTCGAGTCGCAAAGACGTACTCCGCTTTCCCAAGACGCACCTCAAAACCCCGTACCAAAAGGACGGGGTCACCTGAGAAGGTGGCCACACCTTTCCCAAAGTCAAAGAGCCCTTCCTTTGCCGAGAAGGTAAGGTCTTGGGCTTTTCCTTGGAAAGACGTAACCCGAAGGGTGTTCGTCCTCCGAGAGTACGAAAGGCTCTCCATCCGGGCTTCGAGATTCCCAAAAGCTGCCCGTACTTCCCCCTGGGTTTGGATTTCCTGGGTCTTGACATCCACCTCAAGCAGAGGGCAGAAAATCGAGAGATCCCGCCAGCTCAAGGTTGCGTCACGGGCAACAATCTTTCCACTCTTTTCGTCGTACTCTGCTTCCTGCGTCCGCACAACGAGGAGGTTCTCCTCTTCTCCCCAGAGAGGACATCCAGAAAAGAGGAGGAGAAGACAGAAGAATCCGAGAATCCACCGCCTCACCGTTTTTCCATCTCCAGTCGCACCACCACATTCCCCCGGAAGCTCGCCCTTCTTTTGGCTACATTATAAACCAGTTCGTCACACTGCGCTGAGAACTCCCGTCCGGAAAAAGTAACCCCTTCCATGAGGAATTCCTGCGCTTTTCCTTCCCAGACGAGCCGTTCCCCCCGAAGGTATTCCCCTGTCTCTTTCCGGCGAAGCTCCACCTTCTCCAGAACGACCGTACTCGTTGTAAGGTCCACCGTACCGGAACCTGCTTGCACCTCGTAGAGAGGGCTGTCTCCACCAAGAAAAGCTCCCGAGATGGAGAAAAGTGCCACGGTGTCGTCGTGCTTTTCAATGCGGGGAGCTTGAAGGGTCCATTCCTTTCCTCTCTCGGTGATTTTCGCCACCTCTGCTCCTTCAAGGAGAACCGTGACCCTCTCTACCTGCTCTCTGGAGGGCTCCTCAAAGGCCACCGGGCGGGGAAGGACGAAAAAGTACCAGACGAGAAACCCCAAAAGACCAAGGGAAAGGATAACAGCCCCGTTACTCCTGAGCGTCATCGACTAAGAGGTAGTACACGCGCCGGAAACCCTTCTTTGCCAGAGAAGAAGCTATAGCCTTTCCCTCTGCATTCGAAGCGGCAAGGATAACGTACGCACTTTGGGAATCAAAGGAAGAGAAATCACTGTCCTGGGATACCTTCTGGTACCGGAAACCGGGAGTCTCCGGGAAAGGATGGGTACCGTTTTCCCGAAAATCCAAAAGCGTAACCTCTTTCAAAACCACAGGGAGGTTCCGTACCTCAGCCGGCAGCAATCCCCGAAACCAGAGGATGCGGTCGAGCTTGCGGCGGATGGTGGCCTCGTCACTCCCTCCAAGAATCATATCGGCAATCTTTCCCTCAGGGTCGATGAAAAAGAGGGTGGGAAGTCCAAGAATCCGGTATGAGAAACCAGTCTCTCCCTTGGCATCAAGGAGTACCGGGAACGAAATGCCTACCCGCTCGGTGAACTTTCGCACGAGATTCTCCGGCTCTTGAAGGTCAATACCAAGGACAACGAGAGAGGCCTTCTTGTGGTACTCCTTGTAGAGCTTCTCAAGGAGCGGCAACTCCTCGGCGCAGTACGGGCACCAGGTGGTGAAAAAGGTCAAAAGGACAGGTTGCCCCTGAAAGTCAGAGAGTGCGTACTCCTTTCCGTCAAGACCAGGGAGACGAAAAGAAGGTGCATCCTGAGCACGAGCAAGAGAAAGGGCAAGAAAAGAAAGGAGAAAGACTCCGAAAAGTACGACGAAGTTCTCAACTTTCATGGTGACCTCCTTCACTCTTTTGGGGCACTCTGGAAAATTCCCTTGAGGGCTCGGATCATATCTTCCGAGGCAAAGAGGGCTTCCTGGTTCTTCCGAACAAGGGACTGATAGAGCTCCTCCCGGTAGATGGGGACATCAGGGGGAGCAAGGACTCCGAGGCGAACCTTCCCCCGCTCGATAGCCACGATTTTGACCTCGATGTTGTCCCCGATGCGGATGCTCTCGTTAACTCTCCGGGTTATGACGAGCATCGACTTCCGCTCCCTGCCCCTTGAGGACGAGGGGATGGTAGAGCGTGTACCGTTCATCCTCAAGAATGATTTGCTTACCCATTTTCAGAGTACAGTTTATCACAAGAGGGGCAAGAAGGTTAACCCCTATCTCTTGAGGCGAACGGACGTTCATAATGGCAAGGACAACGACCTCGTCACTTTTTGTGATGCCCAGGGCTTCGCACTCGGCAGTGGGAATCTCAATCTCGTACCCCGGAAAGCAAACGAAAGGATCGCATACGGCAAAGACTACGTCTTTATCGTCCACGCTCTGGAGCCAGAAAAAACCCCGGTCCTCCAAGAGAAGGAAGCGGCGAAGGTGTTCAAAACCCGGAATACCCCAGGGGAAAAGGAGAATTTTGCTCTCCTCGACTTCAATCTCACCGAAGTACCGCGTTGCGACCTTCATCGCAGGAAATCAAGAAGGGTGGGCTGCAGAAGCCGCGCCGCCGAGGCAAGGGCCATCTGGTAAACACTCTGGTGCTCCTGGAGCTGCACCACAATCTCAGCCACGTCGATGTCCTCATCAAGGGAAAGGAGCTTTTTAAAGTTCAACTTGAAATCCTCAAAACGGCTCAGGGCATTCTCCATGCGAAGCGTGCGGGCACCGACTTCAGCCCGAACTTTAAGGAGAAGGTCTAAGACCTCATCAATCCGCTCAAGGTCTTCCCCCGAAATGCGCTCGACCTCGTTCCCCTTGAGGTGCACCACAAGGTCCTGCACAACCTTGAGGATTCCAGAAGCTCCACGGGAGTTTGTCGCTGGAATGTTCCCCGAACCGTCGAGGAGCCCCCAGTCCTGAAGTGGTGTTCCCGAAACAGAAACATCCTCAAGGACAAAAGGTTCCTCGGTCCTTGAGCGCAGAAAGAGGCGCTTCCCATCCGTAAAGGCGTACACGGAATCCTTGAGACTGGCATCGGTGTTGATGCGGCGGACAAGGTCGTCAAGGGTAGTCATGGTTGCGTCAATCTCGATTTCCACCCCGTTTATGGAGAAACTGTTCCCAGGCGTAAGGGTAATCCCTTCCTCACTCCAGGCCTCAAATCCCCGGAAGAAAACCTCATCTCCCGGAACCCCAAGCTCCATAACCACACCTTCCTCGACTTCGCGGCGGATGGGGGCACCATTCCCCTGGTAGACAATCTGCCCATCCCGGAGGGCAAAGGGGACCGTGAGGGTTTCAGTCCCCGCAAAGATGTACCTCCCCGCATAGCTCGTATTGCCAACCCCGATGAGTTCCTCGAGGTACTTTTCAACCTCTGTGGCAATCATCAGGCGGTCCTCAGAAGTCAAGGTACCGTTAGCTCCCTGAACAGCCAGGGTCCGAATCTTCTGCAGGAGTTCTGTAGCCTGGTTGAGGCTCGTATCCGTGAGGTTGAGCCAGCTTGCTCCATCCTCAGCATTGGTAATGTACTGCTCGAGCTTTCGAATTGAGGTTCGCAGGAGCAAAACGTGGTTCAGCTTCACCGGATCGTCTGAGGGACGACGGAGGGTTTTACCTGAAGAGAACATGTCCTGAACCCGCAGGAGACGCCCGGTGATGCTGCTTAGGTTCGTCATGACCTGGTTGGTGATCATCCGATGGGTTACACGCATACTCTCACCTACTTGATTCTGTTCACCACGGTATCGAGCATGGCATCAATCGTCCGCACAAGGACTGAAGCTGCCTGGTACGCGTACTGGTAGCGGATGAGGTTGGTCATCTCCTCATCTAAGGACACTCCAGAGACCGACTCCCGGCGGTTCTCAAGCTGCTGCACCAGGGCCTCCTGGTTCTTTGCAATTCGCTGAGCCTCTTCCCGCTCAACGCCCAAGCGGGAGATAATTCCCCGGTAGTAGTCATCAGGATTTGCACCACTCACAACAGGTTGACCCCGAAGCTGGGCAATCGCCAGGGCGTTCTCGCCATCACCCGGGGCACCACTCAAAGAAGCGGCGATTTTTGCGGGATTCTCAAGAATCTCGGGATTCACAGCAAGGTCTTTCGCTCCGGTCCCCAAGAAGAAATCTCCCCCCTGAGCAGGAGGTTCCTCAAGGGTGAATCCTCTCTGGTGCACTGCATTCACCACGCCCCTGAGACCCTGGGCAAGGGTGTCGATGGCCCCTGGTACTCTGGGACAATGGTATCCCGAAGGTCAAGAATCGCCTTGAGTTCTCCACCCTGGTAGGTGAAATCAATCGCAGGACCATCCGCAAAGACCACCTGGTTCATGCCCGAAGCATCAACCGCAAGGTCAAGGAAGCTCCGCTCCCGGTCGCTTGCCAGGATTCTTCCCTGGAGAACAATAGTGTAGGTACCATTTTCATTCTCCTGGACCTGGACCTTGAGAACCTTGGAGAGGTTGTCCACCAAGACATCGAGCTGGTCCTTGTAGTCGTTGATGTTTCCTCCGGCCGGAGCCACGCGGACAATCTGCTGATTGAGGTCGTAAATCTGCTGAACGTAGGTGTTGATTTCCTGAACCTTGATGGCCACCTTCTCGTTGAGCTCTTGTCTTTGCGCCTCAAGCTGCGCATAGGTGTGGTTGAGGGCTTGAGCAAGGAGGCTACCTGTTTCGGCCACAAGTACTCGAGAGGCCTGGGATTCGGGGAACTTGGCAAGTTCCTGCCAGGTGTTCCAGAAACGGTCGAAAATCTGGGAAAGACCGCTTTCCTCACTGGGTTCCCCAAAAATCACTTCAATCTGCTCCAGACCCTGGTCGATGGTATTCCAGTACGCCCCGGTGCGGGATTCCTGGCGAATCTGGAGGTCGATGAACTTATCCCGCATCCTCCGGATTTCATCCACGTCAACTCCAAGGCCAATGTTCTTGAGGTGGGGAGGAACAAAAAGACCGCTCAGGGGGACCGTTTCCTGGACAAGGTGAGGAACCTGGCGGGTGTACCCAACGGTATTCGCATTGGCTATGTTGTGGGCCGTGACGTTCATCGCCGCCTGGTGCGTCTGCAGAGCTTTTCGGGCAATCTCAAGTCCAAGAAAGATGGTCCGCACGGCACTCCCCCCTATACGACCCCATCGATGAGGACACCGCGAACACTTCCCTCATACCAACCCCTGCGCAGGGAACCGTAGGGATTCTCCTGACGCTCCGTCTCCCGCAGAAGAAGTGAGAAGACCACACTGATGTAGTTGAGGATATCCTCAATGAGGATGGCATTCCGGCGGTTGAGTTCCCGGAGTTCTCGAACAACCATCGTCAGCTCTTCCCGAACTTTCTGGAAATCCTCCCGGAGATCCTCATCCGCAAGTTCGATGACTTTCGAGAGACTCAGATCCCCTGCATCGGGGAAAAAGCGTTCCGTCAGTTCCGTCCAGATATTCTTCAGGCGTTTCTCTACGCTACAGGTCTGGAAGACAAGGTCCTCTTCTTGCTCGAGGAGAGGCACCAGAGCCTCAATGTTGTTGGTAACAAGAAGATTTTCCTTCTTTCGAGCAATATCCAAAAGCTCTCGCTGGAGCTCAAGTTCCCTCCTGAAACCCTCAAGGAGGTACGCAAAGTACTCACGCGGAGTGGTCAATGCGCTCTCCCTCGCTCACGATGAAATCAACTGCTTCACGGTAGAGCATCTTCCGGGCAATCTCCACACCACTTGGATGGTACTGCCCCTCAGCAATTCGCTCTCGAAGATGAGCAACAAGCTCTTGCCTCACGGGAGGAATCTCCTGGAGTCGCTCTTTCAGGACGCTCGTTTCCTGGGCTTTGGGAGAAAGGGTGAGAGAATCCTCCCGGGGAGACACACAAGAGAACTCTTTTCGTTTTTCCTCCTTCATCCGCTCAACGTACACCCGGAAGAGACTTTCAACCTGATTCCCCGAGATCTTCACATCCTATCCCTTCTTTCCCTGCTTCTCTACCCTTTATATCGGCTCTCCCTCCATTTTCTTTAGTCCTTTTCCCCCCTCTTTTTCAAAATATCTTTGAAGTAGAAATCGGGGCCTCGGGTTTTCTTCTCCTCCACGCCCTGAACGAGCTGGGCGACCTTTTTGCGGCATTCATCGCACAGCCTTCCTGAGCTAATGGGCTTCCCACACCGCTCACAGAAGAGCTCAGCTATGGGTTCCAATCCCTCTGCTACCTGGAGACGCCCCTCCTTAAGGAACTCAAGAATGGTCTTTTTGTCCACACCGGTAGCCTCGCTCACCTCTTCAAGACGTGCCTTAGGGTGCTGACGGAAGAACTCTTTGACCTTTTGAAATTCTTCCTCTTCCTTCTCAAGGCAAGCAGGACAAATATCCCGGTCGATGACCTTTTGGAAAATCACCCCACACCGCTTACACCTTGCCAGAGTCACGAAGCTTCTCCCCCCTCATGAGGCGCTCAAAAAGGAGCCGGCCCAGTCCAATTCCCCCCTGATGCGCAGCCTTTTTCGCCACTTCCTCGACCAGGAGTTCTCGAAACCACATCTCCTCTTGGCTCACAAACGAAGGGAAGAGGGGCACAAAAGCCCTCTTCAGCACAAATCCCAGGAAAAAGGCCTCAAAGTCACTGCAGGCCTTTTGCAACATTTTCTGCGATTTCTCTTTTCCTGTCAAATGTGCCGCACCCTGATTTTCGATACGCATCACTGAATCACAAGCTCCCCCTGGAGGGCTCCCGCTTCCTTAAGGGCCTGGAGAATGGCGATGAGGTCCCTTGGACTTACCCCTAAGGCATTGAGGACCCGCACGAGGTCATCAATGGTATTCCCCGATTCCACCCGGAAAAGGCGAGCCTCCTGCTCTCTCACTTCGACTTCCTCCTGAGGAACCACCACCGTCTCTCCTGGGGAGAAGGGTGGAGGCTGGGAAACCTCGTACTGAGTCCTGATAGTCACGGTGAGATTCCCATGCGCTAAGGCTACCGGAAGGATTCGAACATTTCCTCCAATGACAATGGTTCCGGTTCGCTCATTCACCACGACTCGCGCCGGCATATCCGGCTCCACGGGAATTTCTCCCACCAGAGCAACAAGCTGGGGCACCCGGTTCTTGTACCCCTCGGGGATGCGGACCTCTACGCGGTTAGCGTCAAGAACCCTTGCCGTATCGCCACCGAACTCAATGTTGATGGCTTGAGCAATACGGGATGCGGTGACGAAATCGGGATTCTTGAGGAGAAGGGTAAAAGTACCTCGAGCGGCATCGAAAAAGGTCGTTTCCACCGTCCGCTCCACAATGGCTCCATTTGGAATTCGACCGACAGTGGGGTGATTCCGCTGGACCTGAGCTCCTCCCCCGGCTCCCGCAGCAAAACCTCCAATGGATACCGGCCCCTGAGCTACAGCATAGACCTTTCCATCCACGCCTTTGAGGGGCGTGAGGAGCAACACTCCTCCCTGGAGGCTCTTCGCGTCTCCCAGAGAGGAAACGATGCAGTCAATTCGCTCCCCGTTCTGGGCAAAGGGTGGGAGTTCTGCAGTCACAAGGACTGAAGCCACATTCCGTGAGCGCACAAGCTGGGAATCCACGGGGATACCGAACTTCTCAAGGACGTTACTCAGAGCCTGATTGGTGAAGAGGCTATTCTGGCTGTCCCCAGTTCCCGAAAGCCCCACCACAAGCCCGTATCCTACGAGCTGATTCCCCCGAACACCCTCAACCTCGGTGATGTCCTTGATACGGGTAACCTCTGCCCAGAGAGGGAAGGAGAAGAAAAAGAGCACAGCGCCACAAAGCCAAAGGCAAATCCACCGCATGAGCCTTCCCCCTCAAAAGAGGATATCCAGAATGGAACCGAAAAATCCCTGGAGCATCCCCAAAAGCCCGCTCTGTCTTTTGGGCTTCAGAGTCCCTTCAAGGCGAATCACCGCATCCATCACCCGGGTTGAAGAGATGGTATTCTGAGGAGAAAGGAAACGGGGGTCGATGATACCTTCAATGCTCATCGTCTCCCGCTCCTTGTTGAGGAAAATCTCCTTTTTGCCTGCAATCCTGAGGTACCCATTCTCGAGAACTTCAACAACTTGACAGGGAATGGTTCCCCGCAGAGTCACACCTCGGTTATAGGATCTTTCGCTACTCTGGGAGCTCCCGTGGTCAAGCTGGGCCGGAGGGATGAAATCGAAGATGCCCTGTCCCGCCTTGAGGTTCACCTGAGTGGTGTTGCTTCCTTGCGATGAAGCAGAAGCTGTCCCCTTAGCATTTTCCTCAAGGACCACAACCACCATATCTCCTACATTTCTTGCCCGACGGGCTATGTATGGCTCTGAAAACCACGCATCATCTCGCCAGAGGGACTCACCAAAGGCAGCTCCTCCCAGGAAAAGAAGACTCGCCACAATACATACCCTAAGCCACCTCATCGGACCACCACCTGCACCGTTCGCTCATCCACAATGACACCCTCCACCCGCTTTCGCGAAGAGAGGTTCTCGACGATAATGGTATCCCCCAAGGACCCCTCGCCTCGCGCCTTCCCGGTTGTCGTTACCACAATACCCCCGTACTCGGCAACAAGGGTTACGAGATCTCCTCGTTTCACGAGAACCTCCTTACCCAAAGCATCAGGGGTTACAATCTCCCCTGCGCGCACAGCTCGGCGGAGAGGTTTTCCGAGAACATCAGCAACATCCTTCAGGGCCTTTTCGTTCTCCGGTGAGAGCACTTCAAGCTGGACCGTTACGTCCTCCTCCCCAAGGGTCTCTCCTCTTGCGAGATTCCGCGCTGCCCGCACCACCGACCGGCGCACCAAAGGGGTGAAACGAACCTCTACATCTCGTGTTCCGCTCTCGTCCACAAGAGTTGCACTCTGCGTCCCCCAGGGTTTGAGGATAGCAGGGAGAACGATCCCGAACTCCGGCGAGGGGAAGACAATTCTATCTTTTCCAGAAAGGGTAACGTCGATTTCCTCCGCCCAGGGGAAGCGTTCCCGAAGAGCAGAACGAATTTTCTCCTCGACCACTTCCCTTGCAAGGAGTACCCCTTCCACCTGCACCCGCACCGAAGGGGCTCCGGAAAAGTAAATGTAGTCAAGGCCGGGAATCCTTCGTTCCACAACACGGTTGTAAATTTCTCGGGGTGAGATGATTCGCTCCCCTCCCGGTGGAGGAAGGACCCCAAGGCTGAGTTTACGCAGGACATCCTCCCATCGGGGATTGGGATAGGAAATTTCGGCAACGTCTCCAAGAGTCACGGTTTCCCCGGAGAGAGTCACCGACTCCTTGAGGTTTACCTCAAGGGTAAGGGCGAAGGCAAAACTCCCAAGAAGGAGTACCCCAAGCCCCAAAAGCCCAAACCACCGGGACAACCCCATCACCTCTTCATGTTGTTCGTAATGCTCATCATCTCATCAGCTGTCGTTACCGCCTTAGCGTTGATTTCGTACGCCCGCTGCGCGGAAATCATGCGGATCATCTCCTCCACAATCTGGACATTTGAGGTCTCCAGGAACCCCTGGGCAAGTGTCCCAAAACCCTCAAATCCTGGAGTCCCCATTTGAGGTTCCCCTGAAGCAGCGGTGGCAACGTAGAGATTCCGGCCAATGCTCAAAAGACCGGCCGGGTTGATGAAGCGGGCAAGCTCTATGACTCCCACTTCTTGCGGCTCCACCTCGCCGGGCATTTTCACAGAAACCGTCCCATCCTGGGCAATGGTGATGGATTCAGCACCCTGGGGAATGGTGATAGGAGGTTCAAGAGGAAAACCGTCGCTGGTGACGATTCTTCCCTGGGCATCGAGCTTAAAGGACCCATCTCGGGTGTAGGCAACGGTTCCATCAGGGAGAAGGACCTGGAAAAATCCATCCCCTTCGATGACAAGGTCCAGGGGATTCCCCGTTTCGTAAATATCCCCCTGGGAAAAGATTTTTTGGATTGCTGCCGGACGAACTCCAAGACCCACCTCGATTCCAGAAGGAACCTGAGTTTCTGGAGACGTAGGAGTCCCCTTGAAGCGGATAATCTGGTACATGAGGTCTTGAAAGTCAACCCGGCTCTTTTTGAATCCCGTGGTGTTGACATTTGCGAGGTTGTTGGCAATAACATCAAGGTCGAGTTGCTTGGCCTGCATGCCTGTTGCCGCCGTCCATAGCGCCCGAATCACCTTCTCTCCTCCTCTCCTTTAGCCAAGACGTGGAATTTCATTCACCGCTTTTCCCAAAGCCTCATCCTGGGTAACCACCGCCCGCTGGGCAAGTTCGTACCCCCGAAGGGCTTCAATCATCCGCACCATGGCCTCCACGATATCGAGGTTGGATTTCTCTAAGAATCCCTGGTGGATGGTATACCCTGTGGCTTCCTCAGGAAGCACCCCTTCCGGAGCCTGGAAGAGGTTTTCACCCTGCTTCTCAAGGAGTTGGGCATCGGGGAAGCGGACAACTCGGAGCCTCCCAACGAGCTCTCCTCCAACGCGCACATTTCCCTCTTCATCGACAACGACTTCCCCTCTCTCAGGAAGCACAATGTCTCCTGCCTCTCCCTGGACAGGATACCCCTGAAGGGTTACCAACCTCCCATCGGCACCTCGCGTGAAGTTCCCAGCTCTCGTGTACGCCACGCCTTCCTCAGTCTGCACCACAAAGAACCCCTCACCCTCGATGGCAAGATCAAAGGGATTCCCCGTTGCCTCGAGTCTCCCCTGGGAGAAGTCAGTGGAAAAATCGACCTGAGGCTGCACCGAAAGAGGAAGGGTACCGACGAAAGCCGGGTTTTCCCGAGAGGCAAAGCGGAAGAGTTCTGCCTCATCCTGGGATTCTACGGAAAAGGCATCCTTTTTGAACCCTGGAGTATCGATGTTGGCGATGTTGTTCGCAATGATACTCTGCTTGATCTCATAGACGTTGAGTGCCGACAAAGCGGTGTAGATTCCTCGAATCACCGTTCCACCTCCCAGGAAGAAGGGATAAATATGCTTGCCAAAGAGGGGGTATCGAGGGCTACTTCTTCAAGAAGACTTCTGAAAAGTTTGCAAAGAGCTTCTCCCGGATTTCCTCGAGAGTCTCACCCCGAAGTTGGGAAAGGAACGTTGCAACCTCTACAAGGAACGCCGGCTCGTTCCTCTTGCCTCGTCTTCCCTGGGGAGGAAGGTATGGGGCATCGGTCTCGAGGAAAAGACGCTCAAGAGGGACGGCTCGAGCCACTTCCTTTAGTCTTGTCGCCTTAGGATAGGTTACCACGCCTCCAAAGGAGATGTACCATCCTCGAGAGAGGACCTCTCGAAGAAAAGTTACATCTCCAGAAAAGCAGTGCCACACCACGGGGATGTTCTTTGCCCTCTCGGCAAGTATCTTGAAGACCTCGTGCTCAGCCTTGCGGGAGTGGACGACAACAGGGAGATGGTAGTGCTCGGCAATCTCTACCTGAGCGGTGAAGACCTCCTTCTGCTTTTCCGCATACGTCGTGTCCCAGAAGTAGTCAAGACCAATCTCCCCAACGGCAAGAATCTTCGCTCTCTTCAGGAAATCTTCAAGGAAAGAGAGGTCCACCTCCTCGCCCCGGACCTCCTGAGGGTGCACACCCACGCATCCGTACACCTCAGGATACAGGTCCACGAGTTCTAAAACCTTCTGAGAGGACTCTAAGGAAGTCGCCGCGGTAACGATGCGTTGAATCCCTGCCTCCCGGGCACGGGCAATAACCTGAGGGAGGTCCGAGGCGAAAGCCTCGTCGTCGAGATGGGCATGGATGTCGACCCAGAAGGTCATCGAACCCTGCTTCCTGGGGCAATATCCCGGTCGACAGTCACAAGGCTCACGTTGCCCTGACCGTCATCGGCGGCAAGGAGCATGCCCTGGGATTTGATCCCCCGGATAACCGCGGGTTCAAGATTGGCAACCACAATGACCCGTTTCCCCACCATCTCTTCCGGAGCGTAGTACGGAGCAAGGCCGGCAACCAGGGTCCGTTCTTCATCCCCGAGGTTAACCCGAAGAACCATAAGGGCCCGAGTTCCCTCGACCCGTTCTGCACTCACAATTTCTCCAACCCGAAGGTCGATTTTCTGAAAATCCTCAAGATGAATTTCCTGCAAGGCCACTGAACACACCTCCTCTATCCCTCAAGACGGGGGAAGAGGGGCTCGGGTTGCTGTACTACGAAAGCCTCCGGTCCCTTTCCCCAGTCAAGGAAGGGCACAAGGTTTTTTTCGCCGAGTATTCCTTCCATTCCCAGGAATCCAAGGAGCCTTCGCGCCGTCTCGGGCATGAAGGGCAAGATGAACACCGCAAGGATTCTCCCACAGTCCAAAAGCCGGTAGAGGACCCGATCGAGCTCTTCCTGGAGGCTTGGGTCTTTGGCCATGCGCCAGGGGGCCTTCTGATCGAGGTAGCGGTTTCCAAAATGGACGAGACGCCAGACTTCTCCCAAAGCCTGGGAAAAGGCAAATCGTTCCATGGAAACCAAGAAACGCTCCCGAACCTCAGAGAGAAGCTCCTCCCACTCCCGGTCCTCATACCCCGAGGGGCGAGAAACTCTTCCATTTCGGTACCGCCACACCATGCTCAGCGTTCGGTGCACCAGGTTTCCGAAGTTATCCGAAAGGTCGGCGTTGCACCGCTCGATGAAAGCCTTCTCGGAGAAATCGCCATCAAGGCCAAAACTCACTTCCCGGAGTAAAAAGTACCGGAAGCGGTCCACCCCGAATCGCTTGATGACCTCAAGGGGGTCGACGACATTCCCCTTTGACTTTGACATTTTCTCTCCGTTCACTGTCCACCACCCGTGGGCAAAAACCCGCCGGGGAAGGGGCAAGCCCGCCGCAAGGAGCATACTTGGCCAGAGAACCGCATGGAAGCGGAGGATATCCTTTCCCACAAGGTGGTGCGCCACGGGCCAAAAGACTTCAAAACGCTCTTTATCCTTTCCAAATCCGGCAACAGTGAGGTAGTTGATGAGGGCATCAAACCAGACGTAGATTGTGTGGTTCGGGTCCCCGGGAACGGGAATCCCCCAGCGAACCCCTGCCCGGGAAATGCTCTGGTCCCTGAGACCACCTCTCACGAAGCTGTAAATTTCGTTGAAGCGGCTTTCAGGCATGACAAAGTCGGGGTTCTTCTCAAGGTACAAAAGGAGAGGCTCGGTGAACTTCGAGAGCGCAAAGAAGTAGCTCTCCTCCCGAAGGCGCTCAAGGGGCCTTCCACAGTCCGGGCACACAAAGCGCCCTTCAAGTTGCGACTCCGGCCAGAAGGTCTCGCAAGGGATACAGTACCATCCCTCGTACTCACCCTTGTAGATGTACCCCTTCTCCTTAAGGAGCGCAAAGAAGGCCTGGACGGTCCTCTCGTGCTCTGGGTCTGTTGTTCGGATAAAGACGTCGTAGGAGATGTTCATCCTCTCCCAGAGGTCTTTGAAGCGAACCACGACCTGGTCCACAAGCTCTTGAGGCGTAAGCCCGGCTTCTTGAGCTGCTTTTGCGATTTTCTGCCCGTGCTCGTCTGTGCCGGTAGAAAAGAGGACCTTTTCACCCATCATCCGGTGGAAGCGAGCAAGAACATCGGCCGCACAGGTTGTGTACGCATGCCCAATGTGGGGAACGTCATTCACGTAGTATATAGGTGTGGTGACATAGAACGCACACATTGCCTTTCCCCCAGTTTCCGCTTTTGCCCTAATTAGTACCGCACTTTCTTTGGGGTGTCAATCCTTCGAGAGGGGGAAATTACCTTCCATTTGACAAATACTGATATTTTGACTATAATTGGAGCGCTCGTTCCGCTTTCACTTACTATCCCTCCAGAGGAGGTGAGCCTAATGCTTGAAACCACTCTTTCGCGGAGCACGCAATACAAAGGGCGGCACACAAGAGAACCGTGCATCGAGGAAACTCAAAAGCCCTGGGGCCGTTTCATCCGTTACACTCTGAATGAACCCACAACGGTTAAAATCCTCGAAGTCAACCCAGGGGCTTCTCTGAGCCTCCAGTCCCATACCCACCGGGACGAGCTCTGGGTCCTCCTTGCGGGAAAGGCCACAGTAGAGCTTGATGGAAAAGTGCGGGAACTTGAGGAACTCGAACCCTTCTTCATTCCTCGAGGAGCCAAGCATCGTCTCCGAGCCCACAACACTAAAGTTCGGGTTCTCGAAATCTCCTTTGGATACTTCGACGAAGAAGACATCATCCGCTTTGAGGACGATTACGGACGTGCCAAAAATCTGTAAAGGAGGTGGAATCTTATGACCCTTCTCCGGGAGAAAGTAGTCTACTTCTCAACCTATCCCCCCACAGAATGTGGTCTTGCGACTTTTACCCGGGATCTTGCCCTCTCTGTAGCTTCCCAGAGCCTCGTCCCCCCATCAGTCATTGCCATTGAGCAAGGAGGGGAAGAGACTTCAAAGTGGCCCTCAGAAGTCGTTTTCGTGGTACGGAAGAACCAGGAACTCGATTACGTCAAAGCGGCAAAAATTGCCAACGATATTGCTGACATCGTGAGTGTGCAGCACGAATTCGGAATCTTTGGCGGGGAAGAAGGGGAGTTCGTGCTTACCTTTCTGAAAACCCTCAAAAAGAAGGCCGTCGTGACTCTTCACACCATCCTTCCAAAACCAGACCCCAAAAAGCAAGCCATTATACAGGAAATGTCTCAGTACGTAGCGTCCTTCGTCTGCATGAATAGCCTTGCCATCCCCATCCTCGAGCAGGTATACGGTATTCCGGCGTACAAAATCACCTACATTCCCCACGGTGCTCCCTCTGAAATCCCCAAAGATCGGGAGAGGATTAGGAAAGAACTTGGACTTTCAGAACACATTGTCCTTGCCACCTTTGGCCTCTTAGGCCCGGGAAAAGGCATAGAGTACGCCATTGAAGCTCTTCCCCGAGTCGTCCGTCGCTTCCCGAAGACAATCTACCTCATTCTTGGAGAAACTCACCCAAAGGAGCGCGAAAGACGAGGCGAAGCGTACCGTACGTTCCTTGAAGAACGAGTCCACGAATTAGGCCTCGAGGACCATGTACGCTTTGTGAATCGATACCTCTCCTTAGAGGAACTCGCAGACTACCTCGCCGCGACAGACATTTACATCACGCCGTACCTCAATCCAGAGCAGATCACAAGCGGCACCCTCACGTATGCCCTCCACTTTGGGAAAGTCGTCATTTCCACTCCTTACCTCTCCGCCCAAGAAGCCCTCCAAAACGGCAGGGGCATTCTCGTTCCCTTCCGAAATGCAAAGGCCATCGAAGAAGCACTCCTTGATCTCCTTGGCAACCCAAGGAGAATGGAAACCCTGCAGAGAGAAGTTGAAAACCTTGGTGATTTCTACTCCTGGGCGAGGGTCGGAAAGGAGTACGCGTCTCTCTTTGCCCAGCTCGCCCAAGGTTATTCTGCTTTGAGCCTCAGGTAAAGGGAGTGAGAGCAATGTTCTCTGCTTTACAGACCCACCGGAGGACCCTGCCCCTTCGTCTTGACTACCTCGAGGCCCTTACCGACCACTTCGGCCTTTACCAGCACGCAACCTTTGGCGTTCCTGATCTTCGCCATGGATATACCACCGACGATGTCTCGAGAGCTCTCCTTGTGGTTACCCACTACTTTGAGCTTTCCGGGAAAGTACGAGCCCTTCGTCTTCTCAGGAGGTACCTTTCCTTTCTCCAGTGGGCGCAAAGGGACGATGGACTTTTCCATAATTTCTTCGGTATTGACCGAAAACCTGATGACGAAGTTGGATCCGAGGAGTGCCAGGGAAGAGCGTTCTGGGCACTTTCGCGCCTTTTTGCCTCACCTCTTCCTCGGGAATTCAAAGAACCTGCGTGGAGGATGCTCGAACGGCTCCTCCCTCACGTTGCCTCCTTTGCGCATCCCCACTCAATAGCCTTCTTCCTTGAGGGCTTTGCTGCCCTTGCCCGCGCCACAGTACCTTCTTGTCTTTCTATCGGGGAATACACCAGAGCCTTGGGCGAGAAACTCTTGAAAAGGTACTTGGAGCACTCCGATTCCTCCTGGAAGTGGTTCGACGAAGTCCTTACCTGGGGAAATGCTCTGCTCCCTGCTGCTCTCTTTGCTGCCTCTGAAGTCACCGGAGAGAAAAGGTTTCTGGCCGTCGCTCAAGAAAGCTTCGAATTCCTCTCTCAACAGGTTTTCCGGGGGGATATTTTTGTCCCTGTAGGGAACAGGGGATGGTACAGGAAAGGGGGGAATCGAGCAATCTTCGATCAGCAACCCATCGAAGCTTTTTGGATGCTTGTTGCCTCCCTCAGGGCTTCGAAGGTGTACAACCCTGAGGAAAACCGCAAGAGGGCTCGAATCTCCCTCGAGTGGTTCTTAGGAAGAAATGTCCACCGCCTGAGCCTGTACGATCCTGAGACTGGATCCTGCGCTGATGGACTTACCCCTTCAGGGCTCAACGAGAATCGAGGTGCAGAGAGCACCGTCCTGTGCCTTTTGGGTCTCTTAACCGCCCACGCAGAAGCTCTCAAGAAAATCCGCATCCTCTAACCCTTGTTCCCCGGAGTAATCTCTGCGATAATGGGAACGTGGAACGAACCAAGCACGCCCTTAATCCTCGAAGAATTCTCAGGCAGTTTCTCCTTGGAGTGGGCGGGAGTACTGTTGCCCTCATCCTTATCATCCTTTCCCTTTTTCGGCGGGAAGGAGGAGTAATCTTTTCTATTCCCGCACCCCACTACCTCCTTTTTGGTGTTTCCCTCCTTGTCCTCGCCTGGACCTGCGATGCTCTGCGAGTCTCGGTAACAGTACGCCTCTGGAAAAAACGCCTCCGCCTCCGAGACGGTCTCACCGTGGTTCTCTCTGGGTACTTTTTAAGCGGCATTACTCCGGCCAATACCGGAGGAAACGTTGCCGAGATATATGTCCTTGTAAAATCGGGCCTGACACTGGGGGAAGCCACAAGTCTCACCCTTGTCGGAGGAGCCCTCTACTCCTTGAGCCTTGTTTTTCTTTTTCTCCTTTTCTCTCTTTTCTTCCCCGAGGATGTGCCCTCTCGAATTTTCCGCCTCACATCGTACCTCCTTTTCGTGTACTCGGTGCTCATTGGGGTGCTCGCCCTTTTTCTCCGCTTTCCCGGCCCTCTTGTGGTTCTCACCGAGCGGGTGTGCCTTGCCCTCAGCCAGCGTATCCCTCGCCTTGGCTACCTTGCCGAAATTGCCCCCTCCTTTGTGGGCAATTTCCTTGGGGAACTCCGGGAGAAATTCGTCCTTTTCCTCCGCAATCCCCACTATCTCGGGTGGAACATCCTCATGTACTCTCTCCACTTCCTCTGCCTCTTCGGGACGACGTACTTCATCCTCCAGGCACTCTCGGTGTCAGATCTCTCCTGGTTTTCCGTTGTGCGACTCCAGGTCCCCCTCTTTTTTGCCCTCCGCTTCACCCCTGTTCCCGGCGCAAGTGGAGTGGCCGAGCTCTCCTTTGCCTCTCTCTTTGGGCCTCTCCTTGAAGGGGGCAGGGTGAGCCTCCTTGTGTTCTTCTGGCGCCTGTACACCTACTACGGGGCCTTAGGAGCGGGAAGCATTGCCTTTTTCCGAACCTTAGCTCGGTAACCTCTTGCCTGAGAGGTAATTCCTGTAGAGAATATTCCTGTGAACCACATACTCTGGGGCATTGTCGGGAGCACACTGGCAGGTCTGGCAACAGGGATGGGAGCAATTCCTGTTCTCTTCCCCTCTCTCCATTCCCTTTCCCACCGCCTGAAAGATAAACTCCTCGGTTTTGCCGCAGGGGTTATGCTCGCCGCTACAGCCTTCAGTCTCCTTGTTCCCGCCATCGAAAAGGGTGGACCGGGAATAGCCATCCTTGGTATCCTTGCAGGAGCGCTCCTTCTGGACCTCCTTGACCGGGCCATCCCCCATGAGCATTTCGAAAAGGGTAGAGAAGGCCCGGCATCGAAACTGCGAAAAATCTGGCTCTTTGTTCTCGCCATAACGCTCCACAATTTTCCTGAAGGACTCGCCGTAGGCGTGAGCTTCGGAAGTCAGAACATCGCCGACGGCATCACCGTAGCCTTAGCCATAGGGCTCCAGAACATCCCCGAAGGACTCGCCGTGGCCGTTTCCCTCCTTGGAGTGGGGTACAGCCGAAAAAGGGCTTTCCTCTACGCCCTCCTCACCGGTTTTGTGGAACCTCTGGGAGGAGTCCTCGGCATAGGTCTTGTATCCTTTATGTACAACTTCCTTCCCTTTGGCCTTGCTCTTGCAGGAGGGGCAATGCTTTTTGTCATTGGGGACGAAATCATCCCTGAAACACACCACGGACCGTCGGCTCGCTACTCCACCTACGCACTCATGGTAGGCTTTGCCCTTATGATGGGGCTTGACACAATCTTTGGCTGAGGAATTTCCCCACGCCTTTCTGGTTAGAGAAAGAAAACTCTCCGCTTAAGGGGGGATGAGAATGGACAGGTACATCTGTCGCATCTGCGGGTACGTGTACGACCCGGCCAAGGGGGATCCGGATTCCGGCATTGAACCGGGAACACCCTTTGAGGCCCTTCCTCCAGACTGGGTCTGCCCAATCTGTGGGGCAAGCAAAGACCAGTTCGAGAAGGAGTAAGAATTAACCCCCGGGGGGATGTTCCAAAAATAGGGTAACAGGGTCTTGAAATGAAAGCAGGGGAGATGGTAAAACCTCCCCTGCCATGAGGAAGATGAGTGTTGAGGAAATCGTAAGGCTTGTCGGGTTCTTCTACGAGAAGATTGTACCACACCTTCCGAAACCTTCAACTCGAAGGGGAAGACCTCGGAAATTCTCCGACCAAGAGATTCTCTCCCTCCTCCTCGTGAAGGAGATGTACGCCCTCTCCTTCAGGGAAGTTCTCTCCCTC
>JACIZN010000008.1:23836-27113 GCA_014359405.1 Candidatus Caldatribacterium sp. | reverse complement strand
TTAGAGCATGCCTTCTTCCCTCGCCGGACCATTGTTCCGTACGTGAGCATCGTGCACGATCGAGTGGCGGTTGAAATTGCCCGAGGGTGCACCCGGGGATGCCGCTTCTGCCAAGCAGGAATGATTTACCGACCAAAGCGAGAACGTTCCCCAGAACAGGTAATGGAAATAGCCCTTGAGCTCCTTAAAACGAGCGGCTACGAGGAAATTTCTCTCCTCTCCCTGAGCAGTACAGACTACTCTCACATTGAGGAACTCGTGGAGAGGCTCTCAAGCGTCCTTGAACCTTACAGGGTGAACGTTTCTTTGCCCTCGCTGCGCATGGATGCTTTCAGCGTGGCGATTGCCAAAAGTATTAAGCGTGTGCGAAAGAGTACCCTCACCTTTGCTCCTGAAGCAGGGACAGAAAGACTGCGAAATGTCATCAACAAGGGCTTGCGAGACGAAGAGATACTTGCTGCCGCAGAAAACGCTTTTTCCTCCTCCTGGCAGGAAATCAAGCTCTACTTTATGATTGGACTGCCTTTTGAAAGGGAAGAGGACATTCGGGGTATAGGTCACACCGTTAGGGAAATCCTCAAGGTTGGCAAAAGCTTTAAGAAGGATGCCAGGGTACACCTGAGCATCGCTACCTTTGTTCCTAAACCCCATACTCCTTTCCAGTGGGTTCCGCAGGAGAGAAAAGAAAGCCTTGAAGAGAAGATTCGCCTTTTGAAAGATCTCTTCCGCCCCCTGAAGGCTTCCGTGCGGTACCACTGGTCATCCTTTGAGATGAGTGCGGTTGAAGCACTCCTTGCCCGAGGCGACCGAAGACTTTCAGGGGTCATCGAACGGGTGTACAGAAAAGGGGGTATCTTGGAGGGATGGCAGGAACACTTTCTCTTCAAGCGATGGGAAGAAGCCCTCGAGGAAGAAGGCCTTGACCTTTCCTCCTACCTCCACAGGGAACGCTCCTTCGAAGAAGAACTCCCCTGGGAGTGCATTTCCTGTGGAGTGAGCAAGGCGTTCCTTTGGGAAGAATACGAACGTGCCCGTCGTGAGCTTCTTAGCCCCCCTTGCTCTCCCGGGAAGGGGTGCACGCGGTGCGGGGTGTGTAAAAGTGGAGCGATACCGTTACCGAATACGACACCGTAAGCTTTCGCCGTTCCATCTCCTTGCCCATCTTGATGTGTACCGGATGTGGGAACGGGCTTTTCGTCGGGCTGGAATTCCTGTTATGTACTCTCAAGGTTTCAATCCTCGCCCCCTTTTCTCTTTCCCTTTTGCCACTCCCCTGGGGGTAGAAAGTAAGGCGGAGTGCTTTGAGGTTTTCTGCAGAGAACCCATCCCACCATGGGAACTCGGGGAAAAACTCTCCCTGGAAGTTCCTCAAGAGTTGGGTATTGAGGAGGTTTCTGCTCTTGCCTCTTTCGATCCCCCACTGCAAAAGGTGATGCAGGGTATCGTGTACTCTTTCTTCTTCCGAGAGTTACCGCCGGAGGAGCTACCTCCACTCCCTAAGGGTATAGTGCTCCTTGGAACTTCGAGGAGAGTGCCTTCTATGGTATCATTTCTCTTTGAGGGAGAGCGGTTGCTCTGGAATCCCTTGAAGCTTGCTTCCCTTCTGGTGGGGGAGTACAATTTTCCTTTTCCGGAGAGGATTCAAAAAGAGAGAATTGTTCTTCGAGGGGAGAGAAATGGAGGATAAGCATTGCGGAGAGACATTGTGATTGACATGTCTGAAGTAGAAACGCGGGCCGCGCTTCTTGAGGACGGGAAAGTTGTGGAGTTCTTCTTTGAACGGGCTTTGGAGTTACGCCTTGCAGGTAACATTTACAAAGGCGTTGTGGAAAACGTCCTTCCAGGAATCCAATCGGCTTTCGTGAACATCGGTCTTGACAAGAATGCCTTCCTCTTTGTAGGAGATATGCTTCTTGATGAGAAGAGAAAGGACGTGCGAATCGAGGATTTAGTGAGAGTTGGTGAGGAAATTATCGTCCAGGTGGCCAAAGAGCCTATGGGAACAAAAGGTGCTCGTGTTTCCACAAAAATTACCCTTCCTGGACGATACGTAGTATTCATGCCGGGAATAAACGTTGTGGGCGTGTCCCATCGCATTGCCTCTTCGGAGGAACGGGAGCGGTTGAGGAGAATTGTGGAACGGGTACGTCCGGAAGGGTCAGGAATTATTGTTCGAACCGCTGCGGAGGGAAAGAGCATCGAGGAGATTCGAGAGGACATTGAATCCCTTCTCCGCCTGTGGGAACGCATCAAGAAAAAGGCGGAAGTGACTGCCGCTCCAGCGCTCCTCTACCAGGAGGCAAGTCTCATTTATGCTCTTGTTCGGGATGTAGTGGACGAAAGTGTAGAACACATCTGGATTAACTCGTTCTTTGGGTATCAGAAATTGAAGGACTTCGTGGAGTCCGTTGCACCTCATCTTGCTGACCGAGTCCATTTCTTTGAGGGCAAAGAAAATATTTTCGAGCACTTTGGCCTCCAGAAAGAAATCGAGCGAGCCCTAAGCCGAAAGGTCTGGTTAAGGAGCGGAGGGTACCTCGTATTTGACCGAACTGAAGCCATGACTGTTATCGATGTAAATACGGGGAAATTCGTAGGAAAGAAAGATCTCCAGGAAACCATTCTGCGAACTAACCTTGAAGCTGCCGAGGAAATCGCCCGCCAGGTTCGTCTGAGAGATATTGGTGGTATCATCCTCATCGACTTCATCGATATGGAGAAGAGAGAGCATCGTCGACAGGTTGTCCGAGCTCTTGAGGAGTTCCTGAGTCGAGATCGGACCCGATGTACCGTTGTAGAGATGAGCGAACTTGGCCTTGTGGAGATGACCCGGAAGCGTGTTCGCAAAAGCCTCGACTCTCTCTTGCGGGAACCCTGTCCCTTCTGCGAGGGCGAAGGAAGGGTTCTCTCTCTTGAAACCCTGGCGGTGAATTTTCTCCGCAAAATTGAGGAAATATGCCGCCATACCACTTCTCCGGTCTTGGGATTCGCAGTGGGGGAGGAATTGGGGAAGTATCTCGCCTCTGAGGGAGAGCGGTTCTTGGATAACCTGAGGAAACTCTATGGGAAGGAAATCCTCTGGAAGGTGAGCAAAGACCTTCCGCCCCGAAGGTACAGCATCATCGGCGTGGGGGATGCAGAGGTTCGAGCCCGAATGCAGGAAACCCTGTGATCATTTGACGGGAGAGGGGATCTGTGGTAAATTACCGTCCGGCTTTGGGAGGTGAGCGCAAGGTGTTTGCCATTATTGAAGCTGCTGGGAAACAGCACAAAGTCA
>JACIZN010000008.1:17691-23826 GCA_014359405.1 Candidatus Caldatribacterium sp. | reverse complement strand
CGAGGGGTCGCTCCTCAGACTTGACTGTGTTCTTGCTCCAGTGAATGAAGAGGTGGTCTTTGACCGAGTACTCCTTGCACAGAGCAACGGAGAGGTCCTCGTTGGGAAACCATACCTTGATGGTGCCCGGGTTAAAGGTCGTGCGCTCAGCGTAGGAAGGGCTCGGAAAATTATCGTTTTCAAGTACAAGCCAAAGGTGAACTATCGCCGGAAGAAGGGACATCGTCAGCCAATGACTGTGGTGCGAATCGAGAAAATCGAGGTAGCGGGGGTGTGAACTATGGCTCACAAGAAAAGTGGTGGGAGCGCAAGGAATGGAAGAGATAGCAATCCAAAGTATCTTGGAGTCAAGGCATACGGAGGTCAGTTTGTCCGAGCAGGGAGCATTCTTGTTCGGCAACGAGGAACTCGAATTAAACCGGGAATGAACGTGGGAGTTGGTCGCGATTACACCCTCTTTGCTCTTAAAGATGGATACGTCGTTTTCGAAACGAAAGGAGACCGAAAGCGGGTTTCAGTTCTCCCTCAAGTTCCTGTATGACTGTGTTCGTTGATCAGGCCTTCATCGAGGTTCGAGGAGGCCGCGGAGGAGACGGGGCAATCCATTTTCGTCGGGAGAAGTACGTCCCAAAGGGAGGCCCTGATGGGGGTGATGGAGGGGACGGGGGGAGTGTTTTCTTGAGGGCCACCTCGCGGAAGAAAACCCTTTACGATGTGACCCTGCAGCCAGTATACCAGGCTTCCCCAGGAGAACCAGGTAAGGGGAAAAAGCAGCACGGAGCAAAGGGTAAGGACATTGTCATCGAGGTTCCGGTAGGGACCCAGGTGTTCGACGCAGAAACAGGGGAGCTCCTTGCCGATCTTGTGGTAGATGGAATGGAGGTTCTCGTTGCCCAGGGTGGGCGGGGAGGAAAGGGGAATGCATCGTTTGCGACGGCTACAAACCGCGCGCCTCGTGTTGCCCTGCGAGGGGAGGAAGGGGAATCCCGAAGGATTCGCCTTGAGCTCAAGCTTATTGCTGATGTAGGGTTGGCAGGTCTCCCAAACGCGGGAAAATCCACTCTTCTCTCTGTAGTGAGTGATGCCAGGCCCCGTATTGCTCCGTATCCCTTTTCGACTCTACACCCTACCTTGGGGGTAGTACACCACAGGGATGAGCGGTTCGTCATGGTGGATATCCCCGGCATCATCGAAGGGGCAAGCCAGGGAGCAGGACTGGGTCTTGAGTTCTTACGCCATATAGAGCGGGTGAGGATTCTTCTCTGCCTTATCGATATGGCTTTTCCTTACTCTGGAGACCCCTGGAAGGACCTCTCCACTCTTCGTCAAGAATTTGCTCAGTACAGCCCCCGTATTCTTGCCAAGCCCTTCATCGTTGTGGGAACAAAGCTTGACCTTCCTGAGGCTCAGAGGAATTGGCAGCTTTTTGCCCAGAAGTTATCCCGGGAAGGAATCGAGGGAGTGGGAATTTCGGCGGTGACCCGTTTTGGTCTTGTGGATCTCCTGGATAAGGTGGTGGAGAAACTCCGAGCCTGTGAGGAAACGGAAAGCCCTGTTTCTTCCTCTCGGGAGCCTGAGGTGAGGAGGTCCTTTGGTTCCCCGCGAGTATACCGCTTTGCCTCTCAATTCCTTGAGCGACTCCTTAAAGAGCACCCTCCCGAGAAGGACGGAGAGGCTTTCAACCGGGAGCTTGCGGAGGCGGGATTCCTGCGATACCTTCAGGTTTTACCGCCCCAGAGTACTGTAGAGATTGGACCGTACCGATTAACCTGGACAGGAAGGGATCTCGTGTTCTCAGGATGGACAGAGGAACGCTCGTAAGGAATGCTCGTCGTGTAGTCATTAAAGTGGGAACGTCACTCCTTGTTGATGGTTCTTCTCTCTCCCTTGAGCGGTTAAGGTCTCTGGCCGAGAATCTTGCGATTTTGCGAAAAGAAGGGCGAGAGGTGGTTCTCGTTTCCTCAGGAGCCGTTGCCTGCGGCATGAGTGCCCTTGGCGTTACTAAGAGGCGAACTGACATCCCTTTCAAGCAGGCTATGGCAGCAATTGGCCAGGGGATACTCATGCAGCATTACTGTTCTGTCTTTGCTGAATTCGGAATCAAAGTGGCCCAGATTCTCCTTGCTCCTGAGGATGTGCACAATCGCTCAAAGTACCTGAATGCTCGAAACACGTTTGAGGCACTCTTGCGCCTTGGGGTGCTTCCCATCGTCAATGAAAACGATACCGTAGCTGTGGAGGAGATAAAGTTCGGTGACAATGATCGACTTTCAGCTCTTGTCGCCTCCATCATTAGTGCTGATCTCCTTGTTATTCTTTCCGACATAGCTGGGTTGTACAGTAGCGACCCTCGTCGCTCACCTCATGCGAAACTCATTCCCGAAGTCCGGGTCATCGACGAGAACATAGAGCGTGTGGCAGGAGACAAAGGGAGTGCCCTTGCCACCGGAGGGATGCGGAGCAAAATCTTGGCGGCAAAAATTGCCACTCTTTCGGGAATTGGAGTGATTATTGCCTCGGGGAAGGATTTTGGGATTGTACCTCGTCTTTTTGCCGGTGAGGATCTTGGGACGTTCTTTTATCCTGCCGAACGGTCTCTGCGCGGAAAGAAGAGATGGATTGCCTTTGGCATGATACCGCGAGGTAGAGTGAAAGTTGATGAGGGGGCCAAAAGGGCGCTCCTTGAGGGCAAGAGTCTTCTTCCTGCAGGGGTCACCGGCCTTTCAGGCCACTTTGACGTAGGAGACTGTGTGGAGGTTACAGATGGAGAGGACATGCTCATCGGGAGAGGGATTGTCAACTACTCTTCGGAGGAACTCGAGAGGATACGGGGCTTGCGGAGTGGGGAGATTGAAAGGGTTTTAGGGCATCGAGACTTTGATGAAGAGGTCATTCACGCTGATGATTTTGTGCTCTTTGGGGGGATGGAAAGGTGAGGGAAAGCATTCTCGAAATTGCCCGAAAAGCAAAGGAGGCTTCACCGGTTCTGGCCAGTCTCTCCTCGAAGGAGAAAGACGCCTTTCTCTTGAGACTTGCGGAGAAACTGATGGAAGAGAAAGGCCGTATTCTCGAAGCCAATGCCCTGGACCTCGAGAGGGCTAAGGCCTCTTCGATGAAACAATCGCTCCTTGATCGCTTGGCCCTCAATGAGAAGCGCATTAAAGACATGGCCCGAGGCCTTCGGGATATTGCCGCTTTGCCTGATCCGGTGGGAGAGGTCATTGACGGGACAAGAAGGCCAAATGGTCTTCTCGTCACTCGAGTTCGCGTTCCCTTGGGTGTTGTGGCCATCATCTACGAGGCAAGGCCTAATGTCACCATAGACAGCGTAGGGTTGTGTGTCAAGTCGGGAAACGCCGTAATCCTTCGGGGGAGTAGTTCTGCTCTATCCTCCAATCGAGCCCTGGTCCGTGTGGTCCACGATGTTCTCCGGGAGTGTTCTCTGCCCGAGGGCTGTGTGGGTCTTGTGGAGAGCGAAAGCCACGAGGATGTGAAGTTCCTCCTGTCCCTTCGGGAATACATAGATGTGGCCATTCCTCGAGGAGGAGCCGAACTCATACGTACGGTTGTCGAGAATGCCCGTGTTCCGGTTATCGAAACCGGGGTTGGAAACTGCCATGTGTACGTCGATGAGACGGCGGATCTCGATATGGCCGAGAGAATCGTTGTGAATGCCAAAACGCAGCGTCCCAGCGTTTGCAACGCCTGTGAAACGCTCCTTGTTCATGGACGTGTTGCTCCAGCATTCCTGCCCCGCATCGT
This sequence comes from Candidatus Caldatribacterium sp., assembly GCA_014359405.1. Classification (NCBI taxonomy): domain Bacteria; kingdom Pseudomonadati; phylum Atribacterota; class Atribacteria; order Atribacterales; family Candidatus Caldatribacteriaceae; genus Candidatus Caldatribacterium; species Candidatus Caldatribacterium oleiphilum. The sequence goes on along the minus strand of JACIZN010000008.1, from coordinate 20,064 downwards.
TTCTGCCTTGCAGGCTGAGGGTGTTGAGGTGCGGGGATGCGAAAGGACGAGGCAACTGGTGCCGGGAGTTGTTCCTGCTTCTGAAGAGGACTGGTATACGGAGTACCTTGACCTCATCATTGCTGTTCGCGTGGTAGATAGCCTCGATGAGGCTATCCGCCATATCAATACTTACGGTTCCCATCATTCCGACGCTATTGTGACCTCTGATTACTCCCGGGCCATGGAGTTTCTCAGCAAGGTCGACTCTGCAGCGGTTTTTGTCAATGCTTCTACCCGGTTCACCGATGGAGGGGAATTTGGCATGGGAGCAGAAATCGGCATCAGTACCCAGAAGCTCCATGCTCGAGGACCTATGGGCCTGAGAGAGCTCACAACCTGGAAATTTGTCGTATACGGTTCGGGACAGATCCGAGAGTAAGAGGGGGATGAAGGGCGTTGCCCAAAAAGGGCATTATGGGAGGGACGTTTGATCCCATCCATTATGGGCACCTTGTGACTGCCGAGGAGGTGCGGGACTACTTTGGCCTTGAGGAGGTGGTCTTTGTCCCTTCGGGACGGCCACCTCACAAGATCGGCCAGAAAATAACGGATCCGGAACATCGGTACCTGATGGTGGTTCTTGCAACCGTAACCAATCCCTATTTCAGCGTTTCCCGGGTGGAGATTGAACGTCCGGGTCCCTCGTATTCTATTGACACGGTGCGATACTTCAAGTCCCTGTGGGGTGAGGATACGGAGATTTACTTCATTACGGGAGCCGATGCTTTTGCCCAGATTTCAACCTGGAACAATCCGGAAGAACTCCTCCGTCTCTGCACATTTGTTGCTGCTTCCCGCCCTGGATACCGTCTCCAGCAACTCGAGGGACCTTTCAAGGACCGGGTCAAGATTATAGAGGTCTCGGCTTTGGCCATTTCTTCTTCCGAGATACGCCGGAGGGTTAAACGAGGGGAGTCAATTAAGTACCTTCTCCCGGAGGCGGTGGAAAATTACATTTACAAACATGGACTGTACCGAGATTAGAAGAGCCGAGGAGTTCTTGGAGAGGTTTCTCTCGCCCCCTCGGGTGGCCCATTCACTACGGGTGGCTGAAGAAGCAGGGAAACTCGCCCGAGTTCATGGTGAGGACGTGCGTCGTGCATACCTTGCGGGTCTCTTGCACGATTGTGCCCGGGATCTCCCAAGAAGGGTTCTCGAGGAGCTCCTTCCTCCGTACCTCAAGGACGAGGGTTGCATGGTTCCCGAAATTCTCCACGCTCTTGCAGCTCCAGCTCTCCTTGAGAGAGAGCTCTGTCTTCGGGATTTCCGGGTTCTTCGGGCGGTTCGCTGGCATGCCACCGGCTGTGAGTGGATGTCCCCACTTGACAAGGTGGTCTTTGTGGCGGATATTGCCGAGCCCGGTCGGGAGTTTCCTGAAGCTTGTGAAATCCGCAGGGTTGCCTATGAGGATCTTCGAAAAGGGTATCTCCTGGCGCTTAGGACGAAAATGATTTACCTCCTTACAACGTACGGAGTCATTTATCCGGAAAGCCTTAAATCGTGGAATCGGGAAGTTTGCCTCTTGCACGGAGAAAGGAGTTTTCGATGAAGAGGAGCTGGAAAGTTTTCTACCTCATCCTTGGTTTCCTCATCGGTTTTGCTCTTCTCTTTATCCTTCTCCTTCTTGGTTTTGAAACTCCCTTCCGGTGGACCGTGGTCAAGAAGGTTATGGGGTACGTGGCTCCCGAAAATACCTGCATCCTTGTTGTGGGGCAGGACAGCATTAAGCCCCTTCGAAGTGATACCATTATTCTCGTCTTTGTGAATACTGAGCGTGGAGAGGTATTCCTCCTTTCTGTCCCCCGGGATTCGCGGGTGCTCATCCCTGGAGTTGGTTACGATAAGGCAAATCACGCTTACGCGCGAGGGGGCATAGAACTTTTGAGGAAGACCCTTGAAGAGAACTTAGGCGTAGAGATTCCTTACTTTGTGGAAGTCAACTACGAAGCTTTTGAACGAGTTGTTGATGCTCTTGGAGGGGTGGAGATCGAGGTTGAGAAGCCAATGTACTATGTGGACAGAGCGCAGGGTCTTTTCATCAACCTCAAGCCGGGAAAACAAGTCCTTGATGGGAAAAGGGCCCTGCAGTACGTTCGCTTCCGTCACGACCCTCTCGGAGACATCGGGAGGATCAAGCGACAGCAGGTCTTCCTGCAAGCACTTCTTGCCAAGATTCAGGACCCTGCTGTTCTTGCCAACCTTCCCTCGCTCCTTGAGAGCCTGAAAGCCGCCTTACATACCAATATCCCCCTTGAGACGATCCTCCAGTTTGCCCTGTGGTTCAAGGGGCTTGAGGAAATGGAAAAGCGAGTAACCATGGATATTCTGCCT
>JACIZN010000008.1:0-17681 GCA_014359405.1 Candidatus Caldatribacterium sp. | reverse complement strand
GGGGAACCCGTGTACTTGAACGGATTGAGTTTCTGGGAGCCCCAGCTTGAAGTGGCTCAAGAAAAAATTCAGGAGTTTTTCGCCGAGGGGAGAAGGGAAAGTGCAGGTACGGGAAGTGATTCGGAGAATCAAGGAGGCCATTGAGAAGAAGAAAGCCTTCGACATAGTCGTTCTTGATCTGCGGGGTCTTTTTCCGTTTTCCGACTACTGGGTTCTGTGCAGTGGTTCATCACCAATACAGACGAAGGCTGTTGCCGAGGAAATTCTCGAGCAACTTGGAAACATGGGCCTTCACCCTTTCCATGTGGAGGGTGAGGATACGGGGGAGTGGATTCTCCTCGATTACGGGGATGTTATAGTCCATGTGTTCCGGCAGGAGGAAAGAGAGTTCTATAACCTTGAAAAGCTCTGGCAGAGGGCCCGGGTTCTGTACTCCGAGCGGAATGGCCTCAATCTTCTTGATGGGATTGATTGACTTTCCCTCATGGGTATGCTACTTTAACTCCTTGATTTTGTCAGGAAGGGAGGTAGCGTAATGGCACGGAGGTACCAGATCACTTCTGAATCGGTCACCGAAGGTCATCCCGATAAGATTGCCGATCAGATTTCGGATGCTATTCTTGATGCAGTCCTTGCCGAGGATCCCTACGGGCGTGTGGCTGTGGAAACGCTGGTTGCAACAGGCCTTGTGCTCATAGCCGGGCAGATGACTACCACAACGTACGTAGATATTCCCCGTATTGCTCGGAACACCATCCGGGATATTGGGTACACCCGGGCAAAGTATGGTTTTGACTTTGAGACCTGCGCAGTGCTCACCGCCATTGACGAGCAGTCACCGGACATTGCCCTTGGCGTTAACCGCTCCTTGGAGGTAAAGATGGGCGAAGAGGTGGAGGATGAGGAGCTCTCTCTTGGAGCTGGTGACCAGGGAATGATGTACGGATACGCCTGCAACGAGACTCCGGAACTTATGCCCTTTCCCATAGCCATGGCTCATGCTCTTGCCCTGCGCCTTGCAGAAGTCCGCAAGAAAGGAGTTCTCCCCTATCTTCGTCCTGACGGGAAAACGCAAGTGACCGTTGATTACGAGGATGATAGACCTATCCGCATCGACACTATTATTGTCTCTGCACAGCACCACCCTGATGTTTCCCTTGAGGTGCTCCGGGACGACATTATTGAACACGTGATTCGTCCCGTTATTCCGCCTGAATTCTTAGATGAACGTACAAGGGTCCTTGTGAACCCAACGGGAAGGTTTGTTATCGGTGGTCCTCAAGGGGATACAGGACTCACCGGGCGGAAAATCATCGTGGATACCTACGGTGGGGTAGGAAGGCATGGTGGGGGATGCTTTTCGGGGAAAGACCCTACAAAGGTCGATCGTTCTGGGAGCTATGCAGCTCGTTACGTAGCGAAAAACATCGTTGCAGCGGGGCTTGCGGATCGCTGCGAGTTCCAGGTAGCGTATGCCATCGGCGTTGCCCGACCAGTTTCAATGGCTGTCAATACTTTCGGAACCGGGAAGATTCCTGATGAGAAGATTCTTGAAGTTGTCAAGGAGGTTTTCGACCTGCGACCCGGAGCAATTATCAGGGATCTCAAGCTTCGTAGACCCATCTACAAGAAGACCGCCGTGTACGGCCATTTTGGCAGGAACGATCCGGATTTCAGCTGGGAAAAAACGGATAAAGCAGAAGTTCTTCGGAAGCTGGCGGGTCTTTGAGAAAGAGAGGAGTGGCGATGGAATACCACGTACGGGATCTTGACCTTGCTCCCTCTGGCAGACAGAAGATAGAATGGGCTCAGAGGGAAATGCCGGTTCTTTCGGAAATTGCGTCACGCTGGTTACATACCCGTCCCCTGCAAGGGATCCGTGTTGGGGCCTGCCTTCATGTTACTGCCGAGACTGCGGCTCTCGTCATCACGCTTAGAGAGGGTGGAGCACACGTTTTCCTTTGTGCGTCGAACCCTTTGAGCACCCAGGATGATGTCGCTGCCTCACTGGTGCGAGATTTCGGTATCAGTGTTTTTGCCCTCCGTGGGGAAGATCGGGATACGTACTATGCGCATATTGAGAGGGTTCTTGAAGCACGGCCTCATATTACTGTGGATGACGGAGCGGATCTCACATCCACAGCCCATCGGAAGGGAAGAGAGGTCCTTTCTGGAATCCTTGGGGGGACCGAGGAGACCACCACAGGGGTCATCCGGCTGCGGAGTTTGGCAGAAAGCGGGAACCTTGCCTACCCAATCATTGCGGTCAACGATGCCGACACAAAACACATGTTCGACAACCGTTACGGGACCGGACAGAGTACCATTGAGGGTATCCTGAGAGCTACCCACGTTCTCCTTGCTGGAAAGCGCTTCGTTGTGGTGGGGTATGGGTGGTGTGGCCGTGGCATTGCCCTTCGGGCAAGGGGTATGGGAGCAAGGGTTGCCGTTGTAGAGGTGCACCCTGTGCGGGCACTTGAGGCCCTCATGGATGGGAACGAAGTCATGTCCATGACGGAAGCAGCGCTGTGGGGAGATATTTTTGTCACTGCAACCGGCAACGTAGCAGTCATTCGGGAGGAACACTTCCTTCTCATGCGGGACGGAGCAATCCTTGCAAACGCTGGCCACTTTAATGTGGAAATCGATATTCCTGCTCTTGAGGCGCTGAGTGTGGCAAAGAGAACGGTTCGACCTCTTGTCGAGGAGTACACCCTGGAAAACGGGAAGAGGCTCTACCTCCTTGGAGAGGGGCGGCTTGTGAATTTGGCCTGTGCTGAGGGCCATCCACCATCAGTGATGGATATGAGCTTCGCCAACCAGGCGCTCTCTGTGGCGTACCTCGTGCAGAACGCCACGAAACTTGAAAGGAGAGTTTACAGAGTTCCTCAGGAAATTGACGAGGAAATTGCCCGTCTCAAGCTCGCCACTCTTGGTGTGCGAATCGAGGAAATGACCCCTCGCCAGAAGGAGTACCTGAGCTCCTGGCAGGAGGGAACATAAGTAGAGATCCCTGCTCCATCCTCCGGGATGGGGCCGAAAGCCCGTAGGGAGGTGAAACTGTGCAGGAGTACGAACTTGGTGTGGTTATCCGGCCAACCCTGAATGAGGAAGCCGTACAGGGAGTGGTGGAGAAGCTCAAAAGTACCATAGTGGGTCAGGGTGGAACGGTCCACAACGTAGACTTTTGGGGAAAGCGAAAACTCGCGTATCCTATCGAGAAGCAAAAAGAAGGATACTACGTATTCCTCCGCTTCAGTATTTCCCCAAGGAGTGTGGCCGAGGTGTCCCGCGTTGCCCGGTACACCGAGGATATCCTTCGCCACATTCTGGTGAAGGAGGAAAAGAAACGTCTTGAAAAGCCCACTTCAGTTGAAGTGAGCGATGCACCGACCCAGCCTGAATAAGGTCTTTCTCGTTGGTTTTCTTACCCAAAGCCCGGTTGTCCGTTACGTCCCAAACGGCACTCCGGTGACGACCTTTTCCCTGGCAGTCTCAAGGGGGATAAGTGGCGAGGACAACCGGGAGTACTTCGATTACCTTCAAATTGTGGCGTGGAGGGATCTCGCACTCTTTTGCGGGGAGAACCTTAAGCGAGGAGACTGGGTCCTTGTTGAGGGGAGAATACAGGTACGAGCCTTCGAGGACCAGAGCGGTCAGAAAAGAAAAACTTACGAAATTGTGGCTCAGGAAGTGAAGCGTCTTACAGACTGTGCCCCGGTGATTGAGGAGAAACACTTTGAGCTCTTCTGAGAGGAGGATGGAAGCGTGGCTGTCGAGAGAGAAGAACGCGTTGTGCGAAAGAGGTTCTTTCGTAAAAAGAAGAAGGTGTGCATCTTCTGTCTGGGCAAGGCTCACATCGACTACAAAGATGTCGAGACCTTGCAGAAATTCCTGAGCGAGCGGGGTAAAATCATCCCTCGCCGTATCAGTGGGAATTGCGCAAAACACCAGAGGAGGCTTGCGCAGGCCATCAAGAGGGCCAGGGAAATGGCGCTCTTACCGTACATTATTGAGTAATTATGAGGAGTATCCGGCCAACCGTTGAGGGCGCTTTCCTCGCAGCCCTCACGGTTATTCTCTACCTCGCCTCGATATACATTCCCATCTTAGGGGTCTTCGTGAGTTTCCTCTGTCCCTTGCCGGTCATGTTCCTCGTCATTCGGTGGGGTGCCCGGGTTGGGATTTTGGCCTCTTTTGTGGCCAGTGCTCTTGTTTTCACCCTTGCTGGGCTCATGCAGGCTGTAACGTGCCTTGTGGGGTTTTCCCTCCTTGGCATTGCCATGGGTGTTACCGTAAGGAGGAGGTACGCACTTCCGGAAATCCTTATCCTAAATACAGGGGTTTCTCTCCTTTCAAAGCTTGCCCTCGTAGGAATTGCCTTGATTGTCGCAGGGAAGAATCCCCTTGTGGAGAACATCCGTCTCCTTGAGGAGACTTTGAAGCGGACTCCATGGATTCCTCAAAATCTCCCTGGAACCGAGGGACTTTTAGAACTCGTGCAGCTTATCATGCCTGCACTTCTTCTTGTGGCCTCACTCTTTGACACCGGGTGCAATTTTCTCCTTGGTCGCTGGATTGGGAAAAGACTCGGCCTTTCCTTTCCCGAAATTCCTCCTTTCTCTGAGTGGCGACTTCCAAGGTCTGTCTTTTGGGTTTTTGTCCTTGGGTGGGTATTCGTCCTCTTTGGAGGTCCCTCGGTTCTCGGGAAGATTGGGATTAACCTCCAGATTGTGACACAGCTTCTCTTTCTCTTCCAGGGCCTCTCTCTGGTATACTACTTTCTGGGGAGGTATATTCGCTCTAAGGCGGTGCGGGTGGGCATTCTTGCTTTTTTGATGTTCCAGCCGTTGCTTTCTTCCCTCCTGAGCTGGTTGGGTGTATTTGATGTGTTCTTCGATTTTCGCAGGTTGGGTACGAAGCAATAGAGGGGGTGTACCACTCATGAAGGTTATTCTCCTTCGAGATGTTGAGAATTTGGGGAAAGAGGGCGATGTGGTCGAAGTACGACGGGGATATGCCCGAAACTATCTCTTCCCGCAGAAATTGGCTATTGAGGCAACTCCGGCAAACCTCTCTCAGCTTGAGGCAATTCGTCGCAAAAAAGCCAAAGCAGAGGAAAAAGAACTCGCAGAGGCGAAGGCGCTCCAGAAACGCCTTGACGGCATGGTTCTTGAATTCTTCAAAAAAGCGGGCGAGACTGGAAAGCTCTACGGATCTCTGACCTCAAAGGAAATTGCCGATCGTATTTCCCAGGAATTGCAGAGAGAATTCGATCGAAAGTACATCGATCTCGAAGAACCCATTAAGGACCTGGGAGAACACAAGGTTAGAGTAAACCTTGGGCGTGGTGTAGTGGCTACGTTGACCGTGAGGATTCTCCCTGAAGAGGTGGGGCACCCTGGGCGTTGACCGTATCCCTCCCCACAGCGCGGAGGCAGAGCAAGCAACCTTAGGGTCCATGCTCCTTGATCGAGAAGCTCTCCTCAGGGCTCTCGAGATTCTTCGTCCTGAGGATTTCTACTATGAGGCGCATCGGGTCATCTTTGAGAGCATGGTTGAGCTCTTTGAGGAGGATAAAGTCTGCGACCTGGTGACACTTGCGGAAAAACTCAGGCAAAAGGGAAAACTTGAGAGTGTAGGAGGCATGGAGTATCTGGCCCAACTTGTGAACGTTGTGCCTACGGCGGCAAACATTGAGTACTATGCCCGCATTGTGGAGGAGAAATCGCTCGTTCGCTCCCTCATTCAAGTCTGTACTCGCATTATAAGAGAAAGCTACGAGGCGAAACTCGAGGCCAATGAACTCCTTGACCAGGCTCAAAACCTCATCCTGCAACTTTCTCAGAAGCGGATTCGTTCTGACTTTGTCCCCCTCAAGGAAGTCGTTAACGAGGCCTTCGATCGCATTACCGAACTCTACCATCGTGACGAGCATGTAACTGGTGTTCCTTCTGGGTTTGTGGACCTTGATGTGCTTACTGCGGGATTCCAGCCTTCTGACTTCATAGTGGTGGCAGCTCGTCCTGGCATGGGAAAAACGAGCTTCTGCCTCAACGTCGCCCAGTATGTTGGGGTGGAAAAGAAGATTCCCGTGGCCATTTTCAGCCTTGAAATGTCGAAAGATCAAATTGCCCAGCGCATGCTCTGCAGTGAAGCTCGTATCGATGCCGGGAGAGTACGAAAGGGCTTCCTCACGGAGAAAGACTGGCCACAACTTGCTCAGGCAGCAGGGAAACTTGCGGAAGCACCGATCTTCATCGATGATACTCCGAGCATCTCGGTGCTTGAGCTTCGAGCCAAGGCTCGCCGTCTCAAGGCGGAAAAAAACCTCGGGCTTGTGGTCATCGACTACCTGCAACTCATGAAAGGATACGGTCGCTCGGAGAATCGGCAGCAGGAAATCTCGGAAATTTCCCGTTCTCTCAAGGCAATGGCTCGGGAGCTCAATGTTCCCGTTATCGCGGTTTCCCAGCTGAGCCGAGCAGTAGAACAGCGGAGTCCTAAACGTCCTCAGCTTTCTGATCTCCGGGAAAGCGGTGCCATTGAGCAAGATGCGGACCTTGTCATCCTCATTTACCGGGAAGACTACTACAATCCGAATACCTCAAAGAAGAACATTGCAGAAATCATCGTGGCGAAACAGCGCAACGGACCGGTAGGAACGGTAGAACTCCTTTTCCAGAAGGATTTTGCCCGTTTTGAGAACCTTGCTCGTCGGGTACCGGAGCCGTATTGAGAGGATGGGATGAGAGATGAACCAGCTTGTCATTTACCGACGGCCTGCGATTCAGAATCCCACTCTTGTTATTGGTTTCACCGGATGGATGGATGGTGGAAGCGTCTCCGTAGGTACGGTGGTCTACCTTCGAGATAAGTTGCAGGCTCAGATGTTGGCTCAAATTGAGCCATACGATTTCTACATTTTCAATCTCCCAGGGAGTATGGAGGAAGTCGCCCAGTTTCGGCCGTACACCCTTATTCGGGACGGAGTGGTTATGGAGTTCCGGTATCCGCAGAACCATTTCTTCTGTGCCGATGACTACAATCTGATTCTCTTTTTTGGAAAAGAGCCGAATATCCGGTGGCGTGAATACGTGGACAACATCTTCCTCCTTGTTCGGGAATTCGGGGTACGGCGAATTTTCTTTGTGGGAAGTGTCAGCGGCCTTACGCCTCACACTCGGGAACCTCGGGTGTACTGTTCTGTGTCGGAAGAAAGGCTCAAGAAAGCACTCCCCCAGGGGATACGCTTCAGCACTTACGAGGGCCCAGCGAGCATAACAACTCTCATGACTGTTACGGCAAAAGCGAAGGGAATCGAGATGGTGAACATAGTGGTCGAGATTCCCATGTACGTTCAGGCCACAAATCCAAAGGGAATCCGTGCTGCTCTCCGGGTTCTTTTGCCCCTCCTCAATCTCTCTCTTCCTCTCGATGACCTCGACAAACTCTGTGATGAATTTGAACGGAACATTGACAAACTCGTTGCTGAGCGCCCAGACCTTGCAGAGCAAATTCGGAAGCTCGAGGAAAACTACGACCAGGAGATCCTGGGGGACGAGGAAAGCTTCCGGGAGTGGCTGCGGCGCCACGGTATCGATAAACTCTGAACTTGTTGACAGAGGCTATTCCTTGTGTTAATAAAACCAAAAAGCTTTCGGAGGAACGGGATGCTGGGCCAGAAACGTGTGAACGAGCGGAATCACCTTGAAATTGGTTCCTGCGATGTGGTTGACCTTGCCGAGCAGTTCGGGACCCCCCTGTACGTGTTTGATGAGGATGAAATTCGAAGTGCCGTGCGGGAGTACAAAGAGGCTTTTTCGGCGAGTTATCCTCGTTTTCACGTTGCTTACGCAGGTAAGGCGTTTCTCTGTGCTGCCATGTGTTCTCTTGTGGCGGAGGAAGGTCTCTGGCTTGATGTGGTATCAGGAGGGGAGTACTTTGTCGCTCGAGAGAGTGGATTTCCAGAAGACCGGGTAATCTTCCACGGGAACAATAAAACCGATGCCGAGCGTTCTCTTGCGTTCCAGGGAGGAGTGGGGCGGTGGGTTGTTGATAGCTTTGAGGAACTTGAGTGCCTTCTCGAGGAGGGAAAAAGATACGCTCGCGGGAGAATCCCGGTCCTTTTCCGCATCACTCCAGGAATTGACCCTCACACCCACGCCTATATCGCAACGGGAAAGATAGACAGCAAATTCGGTTTCCCCATCTCTGATGGTATTGCAGAAAAAGCCATAACCCTTGCTCTTTCCTCTCCCTATCTTGATGTGCGGGGAATCCACTGCCACATTGGGTCTCAAATACGGACACTCGAACCCTTTCTGAAGGCAGTTGATGTTCTCCTCGACTTCATGGCTTCCCTTCGGGAAAAACACGGTGTCGTTCTTGATGAGCTTGATCTGGGGGGAGGACTTGGAGTTCCCTATCTCGATGAAGAAAAAGGGTCTTTCCCCTCCATCCATTCCTATGTTACGGCTCTTTGCGAAAAAGTCCGGGAGAAGTGTGCTTCCCTCTCCTATCCCCTTCCTCTCCTTTTTGTTGAGCCGGGACGATCCATCGTGAACACTGCGGGGAGTACTCTCTACCGGGTGGGGTTCATCAAGGAAATCCCGGGGGTGAAGAAGTACGTCGCCGTAGACGGGGGTATGGTGGACAATCCCCGCCCCGTGCTGTACGGGGCCCGGTACCAGGCCATAGTAGGCAACAGGGTGGAGGGTACGCCAAAGGAAAGGGTTGCTATTGCGGGAAAGTGCTGCGAATCAGGAGATGTTCTCATCCCTGAAATCGAACTTCCAAGAATCCAGAGAGGGGATATTCTCGTCATCGAGGGAACCGGTGCGTACAACTACTCGATGGCCTCGAACTACAACCTCATCCCGCGCCCCGGGGTGGTCTTCGTGCGGAAAGGGGTAGCACGTCTTGTGGTTCGTCCTGAAAGCCTTAGCGACCTTTTGCGGAGGGATCTCGTCCCTTGCGGGGAGGGTGAGAAAAGGTGATTCGGGTATGTGTCGTCGGCGCAGCAGGGAAGATGGGAAGAGAGGTTGTTCGAGCTGTAGCGCAGGAAGAGGATCTCGAGCTTGTTGGGGCTTGCGATGTTTGCGAGGTGGGGAAAGATGCGGGAGTTCTTGCGGGTATCGCTCCTCTTGGTGTTCCTGTGGAGGAGAACCTCAAAGAGGTGTTGGAACGAACCTCGCCTCAGGTTGTCTGTGATTTCACCCATGCGGAGGCCCTCCGAAAGAACTTTCCGCTCTTTGTGGAGTACCGAGTGGCCATGGTTATAGGAACAACGGGACTCAACCGGGATGAAATTGAAGCCATGCGCCGTGAGGTTGAAAGGAAAAACCTTGGATGCGTTATCGCTCCCAATTTTGCCCTGGGGGCGGTCCTCATGATGCACTTTGCACGCATTGCGGCGCGATTCTTTACCACGGTTGAGGTCATCGAGTACCATCATCCTCAGAAGAAGGACGCTCCCTCGGGGACAGCCCTCAAAACTATTGAGAACATGGGTCTTGAGAACACCTCTCTTCCGGGTGGTCAGGAACTCGTTCCGGGGTGCCGGGGAGGACTGTACCAGGGAGTTCGAGTGCACAGCGTGCGGCTCCCTGGCTTTGTGGCGCATCAAGAGGTTATATTCGGTGGGGAAGGCCAGATTCTCACCATTCGTCACGATTCTCTGAGCCGATCCTCTTTCATGCCAGGAGTGCTCATGGCGCTTCGGAAGGTTTGTGCGGAGCCGAAATTCTACTATGGTCTTGAGAGTGTTCTGGGCTTAGAGTAGGGGAGAGCTTGCCATGCGCTTTGTGAAAATGCACGGTCTGGGGAACGACTTCCTTCTCTGCACACCGGAAATGCTCGATTCCCTTGTTCTTTCCCCACCTCTCGTGCAAAAACTCTGCGACCGCCATTTTGGAATTGGTGCCGATGGGGTCATTGAAGTTCTGCCGTCTGAGGTTGCTGATGTGAAGATGCGTATCTGGAATGCCGACGGAAGCGAAGCGGAAATGTGTGGCAACGGCATCCGCTGCCTTGCAAAGTTTGCCTTTGAGCGAGGCATGGTTGCTAAGGAGACTTTTCGGGTAGAAACGAAAGCAGGCATCATCGTTCCAATGCTCCTTCTTGACCGGGGGCGTGTGACGCGAGTAGTTGTCGACATGGGAGAGCCATCCTTTCTCCCCTCTGCAATCCCTATGAACTTGGAGGGCGAAGCGGCACTCTCTGTTCCTCTCGAAGTAGAAGATCGAAAGTTCACCGTTACGGGAGTATCCATGGGGAATCCGCACGCAGTGATTTTCGAGCTTCCTGAGGATTGGAAGCACTATGGACCGCTCATCGAGCATCATCCTCTTTTCCCTCGCCGGACGAACGTAGAGTTCGTTAGGGTGGTGGACCCGGAAAACATCGTTGTTGCAGTCTGGGAGCGGGGAGCAGGTGCCACTCTTGCTTGTGGCACGGGAGCCTGTGCTGCGGTGGCGGCAGGGGTGGCACAAGGAATCCTCAGGCGAGAGGTCCGTGTCCAACTCCCAGGAGGAGAACTCCGCGTGGTCTGGAAGGAGAGTGATAACCACATGTACCTTGAAGGACCAGCAGAAGAAGTATGCACGTGTGTGCTCTCGGAGGAGGTAGTGAAAGCATGGATGTCGCCCAGAGGATAAAGAATCTCCCTCCGTATCTTTTTGCAGAGATCGAGCGGAAAATTGCGAAGGCAAGAGAAGAGGGGAAAGATATCATTGACCTTGGCATTGGCGATCCCGATCTTCCGACTCCAGGATTCATCGTGGAACGGATGTGCCAAGAAGTCCAAAACTCTGAGAATCATCGGTACCCTTCGTACCGGGGCCTTGGAGCTTTTCGAGAAGCAGCAGCCTCATGGTACAAGAGGCGCTTCGGGGTTAGCCTTGACCCTGAAAGGGAAGTCGTTGCCCTCATTGGCTCAAAGGAGGGGATTGCCCATTTCCCCTGGTGTGTGGTGGATCCAGGCGACCTTGTCCTTGCCAGTGACCCGGGGTATCCGGTGTACAAAATCGGGACCATGCTCGCAGGAGGCGTTCCTCTGCCCCTTCCTCTCCTTCCTCAAAATGAATTTCTTCCGGACTTTTCCTCTTTACCCGAGAGTCTCCTTGAACGGGTGAAGCTTGTGTTCCTGAACTACCCGAATAACCCTACTTCCCGTACGGCGACCCTTGAATTCTTCCAGGAAGTGGTCTGCTTAGCGCATCGGTTTGGCTTCATCATCGCCCATGACCTGGCGTATTCGGAGATTAGCTTCGATGGGTACAGGGCTCCCTCGATTCTCGAGGTCGAAGGAGCAAAGGATGTGGCCATTGAGTTCCACTCTCTCTCAAAGATGTGCAACATGACGGGCTGGAGAATTGGTTTTGCCGTGGGAAATGAGAGACTCATCGAGGCTCTGGGAAGGGTAAAGACGAATATTGACTCTGGCATCTTTAATGCCATTCAGTGGGCAGGAGTGGAAGCCTTGAATAGGGTGGAGGAAGCCCTCCAGAGCATTCTTCCGGTTTACACGGAACGGCGCAATCTCGTTGTCGAGACGTTCAGGAGTTTGGGGTTTGACCTCCCCTACCCAAAAGCAACCTTTTACGTCTGGATTCCTGTCCCCTCAGGTTTTACTTCGATGAGTTTTGCAGAGTACATGCTCGATAGGGCACAGGTTGTGGTCACTCCGGGCGTGGGGTTCGGGAAGTACGGTGAGGGGTTTGTCCGCATTTCTCTGACCACTCCCTCGGAGAGATTGCAAGAAGCCATGGAGCGAGTAAAGCACGCCTTAGGCAGGTGAGAACATGCGCATCGTTGTCCAGAAGTTTGGTGGTACTTCGGTCCACACAAGAGAGCTTCGGGAAAAAGCGGCAGCGAAGGTCAAGGAAGCCTGGGAGGAGGGTTTCTCACCGGTAGTGGTGGTCTCCGCTATGGGGAGAAAGGGAGCTCCCTATGCAACTGATACCCTTATTGCCCTTGCTCAGGAGGAGTTTCCCGAGGTTGACGCTCGCAATCTTGATCTTCTCCTTTCCTGTGGGGAAATCATCTCCTCGGTCATCATGGTGCAAGCCCTCCGTCGGGTTGGTCTCCGAGCCGTTGCTCTCACGGGGGGACAGGCGGGAATAATCACGAATCGGGTTTTTGGAGATGCTACGGTTCTCAGGGTTGAGCCAGAGCGAATCCGAAAGCACCTCGAAGAGGGGTACGTGGTAGTCGTTGCAGGTTTCCAGGGAGTGACTGAGGACGGAGAGGTTACAACCCTTGGTCGAGGAGGAAGTGACACCACGGCTGTGGTTCTTGGTGTTGCCCTTCAGGCAGATTACGTGGACATTTTTACCGACGTTGAAGGCGTCATGACTGCGGATCCGCGCATTGTTCCCGAGGCCCAGATCCTCAGGGGACTCACCTATACGGAGGCGGCAGAAATTGTGCAACAGGGAGCAAAGGTCATTCATCACAAGGCCATGGATGTTGCTCGAGAATACCGGATTCCCATTCGAGTGCGAAGCTTAAACGATGAGGGCAAGGGAACCCTCATCTGCGATATTCAGACCCTTATTCGCGAAGGGCTGCGGGTTCTCTCTCATGAAAGACCGGTGTACAGTATTGCGTACCGCAAGGGATTGACCCAGTTTCGGGTAGACTTTGGAAAAAACCCTGAGCGAAAGCTCCAAATGTTCCAGACCCTTGCTTCTTGCGGAATAAGCATCGACCTCATCAACCTCTTTCCAGAGCGTGCGGCTTTCGTTGTGGAGGAGAGAGTCGGGGAGAAAGTGAAATCCATCCTTTCTCAGGAAGGATTCTCCTTTGAGGTGCAGTCTCCATGTGCCAAGGTCTCCCTTGTGGGCTCCGGAATGGCCGACCGCCCTGGAGTCATGGCACAAGTCGTGGAGGCCTTGAAGGAAGCCGAAATCGAGATCCTTCAAACGAGCGATTCCCATGTGACGATTTCCTGTCTGGTGAGCGAGAAGGATATGGAGAGGGCCATACAGGTGCTCCATCGGAAGTTTCAACTTGACGAAATCTGTTAGAGGGGGGAAAGCATGGGAACGTGTTTTGGTCGCGTTGTGACGGCGGTGGTTACGCCTTTTGACGAACACGGGGAGATTAACGAGACCGTCTTTCGGCGACTTTTGAGGTTTCTTGTGGAGAATGGCTCCGATGGAGTGGTTGTAGCTGGAACAACTGGAGAAGCTCCAACTCTTTCGGAAGAAGAGAAGCTCCGTCTCTTCGACATTGCCCTTGAGGAAATTGGAGATGTAGCAAAGGTCATCGCAGGAACGTGCACGTACAATACGAGAGAATCGGTGCGTCTCTCAAGGGAAGCTGAGAAACTCGGAGTCCATGGTATTCTTGCGGTCGCACCGTACTACAATCGCCCACCGCAGCACGGTCTCTACCAGCATTTCCAGGCTATTGCCGAATCGGTGAGCCTCCCTATTATGCTCTACAACATTCCCTCTCGCACCGGGGTGAATATTGAACCTGAGACCGTGGCACGCCTTGCAGAGCTCAAGAACATTGTTGCCCTGAAGGAGGCTTCAGGAAATCCCGATCAGATCTCGCGTCTTGCGTTGCTCCTTCCCAAGGATTTCGCCCTGTACAGCGGTGACGATAACATGACCCTTATTATTCTTGCCCTCGGGGGGGTTGGGGTTGTCAGCGTGGCCTCTCATCTTGTGGGGCAGGACATCAAGCGCATGATTCTTGCCTTCGAGAGAGGGGAGGTCGAAGAGGCCCGTTCCATCCACCTACGTCTGTACCCCCTCTTTCGGGCTCTATTCATTTCTACAAATCCCATTCCCGTGAAACGGGCTCTCCAGCTCCTTGGCTTTGAAGTGGGAGAAGCTCGACCTCCACTTTGTCCTCTCGAGCGGGAGAAGGAGGAGAAACTCATTGAAGCAATGCGCCAACTCGACCTCATCCCCGCATACGCGTGACCGGGGGAGTGAACTCCCGTGGTAAGGGTTGGAATTCTTGGGGCTACAGGGTACACAGGTCTTGAACTTTTACGAATCCTGTCTGAGCATCCTGGAGTCGAAGTTCGATGGATTCACAGTGAACGCTTTGCGGGGAAGCCCCTCAAGGAGTATTGCCCAGCATGGAACAAAAGGAGAGAACTTGAGATTTCTGGTCAAGAGGTTCTCGAGCGAGTGGAGGAAGTGGATGCAGTTTTTGTGGCTCTTCCCCACGGAGTGGCGATGGAACATGTTCCAAGGCTCCTTGAGAAAACCAGAGTCATAGATCTCAGCGCCGATTTTCGATTCCAAAGCCCCGTAACGTATGAAACCTGGTACAGGATTCCCCACAGGGCTCCGGATCTCCTTTCGGAGGCTGTTTACGGAATTCCAGAAATCTACCGGGAGCGCATCCGGAAAGCACGCCTTGTGGCTAATCCAGGATGCTATCCCACTTCCGTTATCATTCCCCTCTTTCCCCTGCTCCGTCAGGGACTTCTTGATTCCCCAATTATCGTGGACAGTAAGTCAGGAGTCTCGGGAGCAGGGAAGAAAGCAAGCGACGATTTGCATTTCTGTGAGGTGGATGAGAATTTCAAGGCGTACAACGTGGGGGTGCATCGCCACAGCCCGGAAATTGCGGAACAACTCTCCATTCTCGGGGGAGAGAATTACCAGCTTGTCTTTGTTCCCCACCTTCTTCCCCTCAAAAGGGGTATCCTGAGCACCATCTATGTGACGCTCAGGAGGGACGCAGAAGAGGAGGAACTCCTCGCCCTCTGGGAGGAAGCTTTTTCAAAGGAGCCATGGGTCCGGGTACTCCCAAAAGGATACTTACCAGAACTCAAGTGGGTGGTGGGTTCGAACTTCATAGATATAGGTTTGCGGAAGGTTGGTTCTCATGCCTTTGTCATCTTTTCGGCTATTGACAATCTCACCAAAGGAGCATCCGGACAGGCGGTGCAGAACTTGAACATCATGTTTGGTATTGACGAGAAAACTGGTCTTCCAGCAGGAGTCCTCTACCCGTAAGGAGGTTCAAAGTAGTGTTTTCTGTTCTTGAGGGAGGATTGGATGTAGTTTCAGGTTTTTCCTCTTTCGGTGTTCACTGTGGGATAAAGAGAGAGAAGAATGACCTCGCGGCTATTCTCTCTGAGGTCCCTGCGGTGGCAGCAGGGATGTTTACCCGCAACGAGGTGAAAGCGGCCCCAGTCCTTGTGACAAAGAGGCATCTTGAAAAGAACGGTCTCTTGCAGCTTGTTGTGGTTAATAGCGGCGTGGCTAATGCGTGCACCGGGAAAAGGGGAGAGGAAGACGCGGAATGGGTAGCCGAGAGGGCAGCCTGCTACTTTGGTCTACAGGATCGGTCCCTCGTTGCAGTGGCCTCTACTGGGGTCATTGGGGAATTTCTGCCTCTTGAGAAGATTGATCGGGGCTTGCGGCAGCTTGCCTCTCTTCTTCCAAGGCAGAAATCAAGCCGAGAAACTGCAAAGGCGATCATGACAACTGACACCTTCCCAAAGGAGAGGGCAGTGGCACTTTCCCTTGAGGGGCGCACTGTCCACCTTGCAGGTATCGCAAAAGGAGCCGGCATGATTCGGCCGAATCTGGCCACCATGCTCTCTTTCCTCATCACTGATGCTCTTATTCGCCGTGAGGATCTTGAGAGAGTACTCCGTGAAGCCGTGGACAGGAGTTTTCACTGTGTCACCGTGGATGGAGACACAAGCACAAACGATATGGTGCTTCTTCTTGCAAATGGCTCAAGTGGAGTGACTCTCAAAGAGGAGCGTTCGATAGAAATATTCCGTGAGGCGCTCTTTTTTGTGTGTGAAGAACTCGCAAAGGACCTCGTTCGGGATGGTGAAGGTGCAACAAAGTTTGTGACCGTGAGAGTAGAGGGGGCTCGAAGTACTGAAGAAGCAAAACGCTGTGCCTTTACAGTTGCCGAGTCGCCTCTTGTGAAGACGGCGCTTTTTGGGGAGGATCCAAACTGGGGTCGAATCATGGCCGCACTCGGGCGAAGCGGTGTTCCCTTGGACCCTGAGAGAGTGAGTGTTTCACTCAACGGCGTTCCCTGTGTGCAGAATGGAGTACGGGCTCAGGGGACCTCGCGAGAGATGCTGAAAGAGGCCATGAGGGGGAAAGAGATTACAATTCAAATCGATCTCGGGCTTGGACATTCTTCTTTTGAAGTGTGGACATGCGATCTCTCGCTTGAATACGTGCGCATTAATAGCCACTACAGTTGATAGGGAGATGACAGGATGAGATTCGTTGTAAAGGTCAGCGGGAAGCTCCTGTCTCAGGATGCAACGGCGTTACCCCAGGCGGTACGGGAGCTTACTCAAAGAGGTGCAAGGGTTGTCGTAGTCCATGGGGGAGGACCACAGCTTACGGAAATGCTCCAAAAACTCGGCAAAGTGCCACAATTTGTGGACGGACTACGGGTAACCCCGAAAGAGGAAATGGAAGTCATCGAAATGGTTCTGAGTGGTCTCTTGAACAAGATGCTGGTGGGAACTTTTTTGCGCCATGGCGTCCCTGCCTGTGGTATCAGTGGAAGAGATGCCTTCTTTCTCCGAGGAAAGCGGCATGTGGTGAGAAAGAATGGACAGGAAATCGATCTCGGGCAGGTCGGAGAAGTAGAAGAGGTGAATGCACGAATCATTTTTGCGCTATGGGAACAGGGATTTGTTCCCGTGGTTTCTCCAGTCTGCGGAGATGCCGAGTGGCACGCCCTTAATGTGAATGCTGACTGGGTTGCAGCTCACGTTGCCTGCGCCCTTCAGGCTGACTACCTTGTTCTTTTCTCCGACGTCCCTGGAGTTCTCAAGGACCCGAGTAACCGGGACTCGGTCTGCGAAACGCTCACCCTGGAGGAAATGGAGCGCCTTGTTGCAGAGGGTAAAATTCAGGGAGGAATGGTGCCAAAGCTCCAGATTCTTTTCCAGATTCTCCGTGGCAAGGTGCGCGAGGTGTTCATAAGTGAAGGAAGCGAGGTCAGCCACCTTCCGGTACTCTGCGAGGGAGGGCGAATCCGTGGCACAAGGATCCTTCTCTGAAATGGTTATTGAAAAGGAGGCACAGTACTTCCTTGGGACGTATCAGAGAATGCCTGCAGTGTTCGTGGGTGGGAAGGGTGTGTATCTCTTCGATGCCGAAGGAAACGCCTACCTTGATCTCCTGAGTGGTATTTCAGTGAATCTCTTGGGATACGGCTACGAGCCGCTTAAGGAAGCCATTCGTTCCGAAACAGAGCGGGTGATTCATACCTCAAACCTCTTTTACAATGTTCCCCAGATAGAGCTTGCTGAAAGGCTCGTCAAGCTTTCAGGGTTCTCGAAGGTCTTCTTCGTCAACAGTGGCGCTGAGGCAAACGAGGTAGCCTTGAAAATGGCGAGGTTCTACGGGAGGAGGAAACACGGGAAAAGATATGCTTACATTGCTTTTCACCGCTCGTTCCATGGGAGGACTCTCCTGACCCTTGGGCTTACCGGACAGGAGAAGTTCCACAGAGATCTCGACCCCTTTCCGCCGGGGATTTTCTTTGGGCACCTCAATGACATCGAAAGTGTTCGGAAGCTCCTCTCTCCCGAGGTTTGTGCTGTGATTGTGGAGCCGGTGCAGGGAGAGGGGGGAGTCTATCCCTGTACTCCTGAGTTCCTCGTTGAGCTTCGAAAGCTCTGCGACGAAGAGGATATTCTCCTCATCTTCGACGAA
>JACIZN010000007.1 GCA_014359405.1 Candidatus Caldatribacterium sp. | reverse complement strand
TGATGCGAAGGACGTTGATCCCTGCGACGACATCCCGGGATGTGACGATAATCCGCTGATCCGCACTCGGAGCCAGAAGGTCAGTCACTGCCGGGATGGTTCCAAGGTCATTCCCGTTGAGCGTGACCTGAACCTGGGTACCTCTCTCTCCCTGAACCCAGAGGTAAATGACTCCTTCTTCCGGCAAGGCCCCAGGGGTGAAGCGGAATTCCACGCTCTCCCCTCGACGCATTTCAAGAAGCGTGACACCGTTCACCGAGAAACCTGAGACCATCCGACCCTTGTAGCTCAAGCGATCTCCGTTGTGTCTCGGGCTGCCGCTTGAAAAGTCGAGGAAAAAGAGGGTCTCTGCAAGCGTCGGACGCACGTACTCAACCGTCAGAGTCACAAAAGCTTCCGAAGGAGCGTACTGGGCACTCCCCGGGAAGCGAGCCACAAGGTCAATGTCCATTGTCTCGGTAACCCTCGGAGCAATGTAAAAAACTGAGGCTTGGCCGGAAGTATCGGTAACACTTGAGGTTGCACTCAACGCACCCTGGGGAGCCTCCCACTCAATAGTCCTTCCCGCCAGGGGTTTTCCATCCCGGTCCCGGAGACGGGCAATGATTCGCACCCGCTCTCCTGGGGAAAGAACCACCTTCGTTGCCTCAAGACTCAGGTACGTTTCGACAATGCGCTGTCCCACCTCGACGGTGGCCTGTGCTGAAGACGGAGCAAGACGCACGTCTCCGGGAAAGCGTACCTCCACGGTAACCGTTCCCGAGAAGGAAGGGGCGTAGAAGGTATTCCGAGATGTTCCATCAGGACCGGTAATGGTCCGTGAGGTAGCCAAAGATCCATCACTTGCCGACCAGCGAAGCTCCTGTCCTCCAAGGGGATTCCCTGCCGAGTTCGTCAGGGTAGCGGTAAAAACGAGAGCGCTCGAAGGGCCAATCTGTACTACCTGAGGATCAATGGTGAGGACAGTACCCTGCATTCGAGCAACAACCTCAAAGTGGGTTCGGTCGGTAGCGTACTGGCCATGGAAAATACGACCTGCCTGATGCGGCGCTCTTATGAACCGCTCAAGGTCTCCGTCGGAAACCGGAGAAGGAGTAAGGAGAACCACCAGACGCTCTATTCCTCCAGGACCGGAAACCGTACCGGAATAGGTCTCGCTAATCCCGGAGCGAACAAACCGGTTCCGAACAAGGACTCGCACACTGCCATCCGGAAGGTAGTCGATGAGGTTCACGTACCCATCGCGATTCGTCCGGTACCGAATGGTTATGGGATCACCAATCGTGTAGGTTCCACCCTCTCCCCGATCCACAGAAACGTTGACATCTGCTGAGCGAGGAATGGAAATGTAAATCTGCGGATGGAGGGTGAAACGGAGTAAAACCTGTGCCTGGGCAAAGCCCAAAGCACCCCCCACACAGAGGACCACAAAGAGGACCACCAGACCCCTCCGCAGCATCACTGTCTCCTCCTTTACCTTTTGCAAGCATTATACCATATGGCGGAGAAGGGCTCTCGGATGGTCCACGACCACCCCTCCTCCCTCAAGGAGGGAACAGAGTTTCCCCCTGGCCTCTCCCCCGGTGTAATCCCGATCTTCTTTCAGGGCGTCAGAGAAAATAAGGATTCTCTTTCCTTCCCTCTGGAGCGCAAGGGCAAGGTCGAGATTGCGGACATTCCCCCACCCCCAGAAGGTCGGAGCGATGACGACAAAATCGGATTCTCGAGCAAGGGTCAGGGCTTCCCTGAGAGCATCGTCGCTCAGAGGAGAAAAAGGTTTCTCCCGTACCACCTGAAATCCGAGGCGCTCTGCCATCTCCTCATCGGAATCGAAGCGGTTCACCACCCCGACACTTACCGAAAAACCCTCTTCGTACAAAAGCCGCATGACCGCTAACCCACTTCCTCCGCCACATATGAGGTGTACCTGTTTCTTTTTGCGTTCCCTTCCGGGGCGCTGCAAAGGCAAAAAAAGCGACCGAAAGGCAAAGGGGTTGGCCACCTCCACAAAAGGCACCCCGAAGAGCTCCTCTAAAGAGGCTTCAGAGAGAACCTCCGAAACCTTACCGAAACGGAGAAGGTAGCCGGCCTTGAGGAGCAGCGCCTTTTCGCAGAACTGGGCCACGAGATTGACGTCATGGAAAATGGCAAAAACGGTGATTCCCATACGGGTGAGATTTTTGAGAATCCCGAGAATTTCAAGCTCATGGGCTACATCGAGGTGACTCGTTGGTTCGTCAAGGAGCAAGAGTTCGGGTTTCTGGGCTAATGCCCGGGCAATGAGAACCCGCTGCCGCTCGCCCCCGGAGAGCTCGCTCAAGGGCTCTTCGGCAAAGGCAAGGGTGGACGTCACCTCCATGGCCCAGGTCACCGCCTCTTCATCAGCTCTCGTCTCTTTCTGGAAGCGGGAAAGATAGGGAATTCGTCCCATCATGACGATATCAGAAGAGGGGAGGTCAACATTTCCCGGCACCTCCTGGAAGACCACTGCCACCTTTCGGGCAAAGAGACGACGGGGGAAGGTCCTTATGTCTCTCCCCTCAAGGAAAATTGCTCCCTTCTGCGGGATAAGAAGCCGGGCAAGGAGGTAGAGAAGGGTGGTCTTTCCCGAGCCATTGGGACCGAGGACCCCGACGAAATCACCCCGCTCAAGGGAAAAGGAAATGCCGCTCAGAACTTCCTCCCCATCCCGGTACGCAAAGGAAACCCCCTGGACCTCAAGGTACGGCTTCATAGGCTCCTCTTTCTCTGACGCAAGAGGTACACAAAGAAGGGCACCCCAAGGAGGCTCGTCACCACCCCTACGGGAAGTTCCACGGGGTGAATAATGCTCCGGGCAAGAGTATCGGCAAAAAGGAGTACCACTCCACCGACACCAAGGGAGAGGGGCAGGAGTTTCCGGTGATCCTGGAATCCCAAAAGGCGCAGAATATGGGGTACCACAAGCCCCACAAACCCAATCACTCCGCTTGTGGCCACACAACTCGCAACAAGGAGAGCAACCAGGGAAAGCATAAGGCGCTTCGTGCGCTCCACATCGATTCCTAAACTCTCGGCAACCTTCTCTCCAAGGATGAAGGCGTTGAGCTCCCGCCCGAAGGGCAAAAGTACCGTAACTCCCACAGCGAAAAAGGGGAGGACCATCCACACATTCCCCCATCCCCGGCCCCAGAATCCCCCCATGGTCCAGAAAACCACCTGGTGGAGGTTTTCACCTGAAAGGAACATTCCAAGGGAAATGAGCGCCGAGAAGAAAAATCCTACCGCAAGACCGGCCAAAAGGAGAACCTCAAGGGGCATTCTCCTCCCCACCCGGGCAAGGCGGAAAACAAAGAACACCGTCCCCAAAGCACTCACAAAGGCAAAAATGGGTACCGTGAAGAGACCGAAGTAGACCCCCGAGAGTATCGCCACCACCGCTCCGAAGGCGGCTCCGGAACTCACCCCAAGGATGTACGGGTCCACCAGGGGATTCTGGAAAATCCCCTGGAGAACTGCTCCCGAAAGGGAAAGCCCTCCACCCACAAGGAAGGCGAGGAGAATTCTTGGAAGGCGAATGGCAAAGAGAATAGTTCGCTCACTTGGCGAAAGGAAAGGAACCCGAAAGAGAGCCAGGGAATCCCAGAGACTGTACCGGCCCTGGCCCACCCCCTGGGCAAAAAAGAAGCTCACCCCGCACGCCGCAACGGAAAAGAGAATGAAAAGAGTCTCTGTCCTCTTTGCACGCCTCATATGCACGATTATACTTACTCCCCAAAAAGGGGGAGCACACTGTGGAAAAGAGAGCTTTTGTCTTCCGGAATGAAGATGTTCAGAGCATCATCGTCGAAATCCCAGAGGGTCACAAGCACCTCCGAACGACGATTCTCCTTGCCGACGGTACCTCTTTCACCTTTCAAGAAGCAACCATCGCCAACCTCGTCCGAGCCTACATCACAGTACTTACCCATCCTGTAAAGCAAAAGGTAGTCCTTTTCGGTCAGTCCCTTGTTACTCGGAAGGAGGGTTTTGCCCCATGGCAGCTCCTTGAGGCGGAAAAATCTCCGGATGCATGATGGAGGCAAAAATCCGCAAAGCTTCCACAACCCTTGGACCGGGCCGGGAAACGATGTCGCTATCAACAATGAAGACCTTTTTGTTCTGCACCGCCTGCAGAACCTGAAGCCTTGGATCGGAGGTCAAGAACTGGTACGGGAAGTTCTCGCTACCGTGGGTACTCACAACGGTAATGACGTCCGGGTCTCGACGAATGAGCTCCTCAAGGTCAAGGGTCACATACCCCTCAAGGTCCTCGGCAACGTTCCGCCCACCGGCCAAAGTTATGAATTCATGAATGAAAGTATTCTTTCCCGCCGTCCAGAGAGGATCGTGCCAAATGACGTGGAACACCCAAGGACGAGAATCCTCAGGAAGGTTCGCCACTTTCCCCGAGATACTCCGAATTGTTTCCTCCATCGAGGCTACAAGGCTTTCCCCTTCTTTATCCTTCCCAAGGAGAACAGCCACTTTCTTTATATCCTCAAGGACCTGGGCGATGGACTTTGCGTCAAGCACCACCACCGGATACCCAAGCTCAGCAATACGGTCAATCGTCTCCTTGGGGGTAAGAGACCCGGCAAGGACAAGGTCTGGAGAGAGGCGAACCAATGACTCGAGGTCGACCTCGGTAACACTCCCAACCTTCTCCTTTGTCTTCGCCTCTTCAGGGTAGTCGCAGTACGTCGTCACCCCTACGAGTTTCTCTCCTGCCCCAAGGGCAAAAACAATCTCCGTATTCGCAGGGGTAAGGGAAACAACTCGGTTCGCCGAGGCAGAAAGACGCACTGTCCTTCCCGCATCATCCACCACTTCAAGACCAAAAGCAGAAAACCCGAGAGAAAGGAAAAGGACAAAAAGAACGAGAAACACCGAGCCTCTCTTTTGCATCGCCATCCTCCTTACAATTCGCGAAGGAGGAGGGGGAGAGGGAGGGATACCTCGAGTGTCTGGGGCGGAGTCCAGATCACCTTTTCCCACCTCCTCTTTCCGCGAAGAGTGGTGGAAACGTCCCAGGCAGGTCTCCTGGCTTCCGGATCCTCGCTTGGTGCGCCTTCCCGGCTTTCGCCAGTGGCACTGCTGCACCGCACTCCCCGGTTACAGTGGCGGGACCGCGCCGGATTCGCACCGGCTTCCCTATTAAGGACCAAGTCCACCTGAAACGAACCACTACAAGTATACCACACTTCCGTGGTACAATGTACACTACTCAAGAAAGAAGGGAAGTCCATGCCCATTCATGAGGAATTCCAAAAGCTCGCCCGCGAGCTCTCTGGAAAACTGGAAGGGAAGAAAGGAGTTTTCACTCTCATTGTGCCCATTGCCGAGCGGAAAGCACTCCTCCGGAAAGACCGCCTCGAGTACATTGCCCGCTTCCGCATCGATGACACCGAAAAAGTCCTCCACTTTGCAGAAATGCTCAAGGAACAGGGTTCTGGGGTCTCTGCGGATTTCGGTTCCCAAAAGGAGCTGAGCCGCACGACTCCCGGTCCAAGAAGCGGTACCATTGAGGAACAATCAAACCTCTTCGGAGCCAAGTACGAGTACCGGTTCGACTACAAGGCAATTCGGAAGGCTCTTGAGGAAATAGCCCAGAAATTCGGCTACAAGCTCGAGTACCACGTGAGTTTTTCCGGCATCTAACTGTGGTATAATGAATTCGGTGGGCGAATAGCTCAGGGGGAGAGCACTTGCCTTACAAGCAAGGGGTCAGAGGTTCGAATCCTCTTTCGCCCACCAGATTTTTCAAGGCTTCCAGCGATCGACCCTCCTCGAGAAACCCCCTTCTGACACCAGCTTTGACAGCAACAGGAATTGGCATTACCAGAGGTCCTGCTGTATTCCTCCCTCAGGGATAGGGAAAAGAAGAACTACTTCTTAGGGGTTCCGAGTGTGTTGCCTCCCCCATCGAGAAGCTGAGCAAAGAGTTGCCGGAGAGGTTTCCAGGCCGTAGAATAGGTGTTGCTATGGAACTTGAGGAAATGGTGGCGCTTCTTCGAGAGGGACTCAAGAAATTGCCAATGAAGGTGGTGGCAGCAGCCCTCTTTGGCTCATGGGCACGGGGGGAGAAAACGCGGGACTCCGATGTCGATGTCCTCGTTGTGGCTGATGCCTTATGTGACAGGTGGCACAGAAGAGGCAAGGACATTGCCCGGATAAAGGAAGAGCTCTTGACAGACTTCCCCCTTGATATTCTTCTTCTCACGAGGGATGAGTGCGTCGCAAACTTCCGCAACCACAACCCCCTTTTCCTTGACATTGCTACAGAGGGCATTGTTCTCTACGACACGGATGGATTCCTTGCCAGGCTCATCGAGGAGACACGAGAGTATATCGCCAAGCGGGGGATACAGAAACTTCCCGGTGGGTGGCGATTCCCAACCAGGGGACGAGAGCCAACGTTCCTTTAGGCACGTGCTCTGTGTTTGACATTGGTAACATCCTCGCAAAAGAGGGGTACTTTGACAAAGCGGTGTACCACTTCCAGCAAGCAGTGGAGAAGTCGGTGAAAGCAATCCTTATATCCTTTGGGGAATATCCTTTGGGGAATTCCAGAAAACGCACTTTGTCGGCGAAATTCTCCTCAGGAAGGTTCGAGAACTCCCGGTCGATGAGAACTGGAAAGAGGCTCTGATGAGCATCGCCAGGGTAAGCCTTGAGGTTGAACCGGAAGTCACCTGGAGTCGTTATCCGGGCATCGAAAAGGACCACCTCTGGGTACCGTACGAAGAGTACACCCGGGAGGATGCCGAGGAAATTCGCAAGAAAGCGGAAAAGGTGGTAGAAACAGCACACGCTTTCGTAACGTGGTGGTTCCGGTAAGTGACCTGGAATTTATCAGTAATCAGTAGCCACAAGGCAAGAAGGGCCCTCCGTCCTTTCACATGGCGCAATGGAATCCGGCAAGGGCACCTGTCAAAAAGCAAGGGGGATTCGAGTCCTTTTCTACCACCAGATTTCTCAGGGTTTTCTCGACCGATTTCTCCTGGAATACGCTTCTTTAAACCAACTCAAAGCTCTATCACCTCTCCTGCCCTCAAGTCGGGTTTGAGGTCATAGTAGCGAATTTTGCCCAGTGTCTTCCTCTGTGCCCCGAGTTCATCCAACCGTTTTCGCAACCTTTCAAAAACTCCAAGCAGGAAATCTTCCCTGTCGTAGAGCAGTACTGCGTCCTCGATCATGTCAAGGTAAATCCAGTGGAACCTGTCAGCTTCATCCTTTGTGTAAACGAGCTCGGTAAAGTCTGCGTAAATCCCCTGTTTCCAGAGTTCCTCGAGCTCATTTTGGAGTTGCTCTCTTATGGGCTCAAGGAAGGCATGGCGTTTGAACATCCCTTTGGGCAAATCCCTGCAAACGATGAGTAGGTCAATGTCCGATTTCTGCGTAGCCTCACCCCTGGCAACCGAGCCAAAAAGAACAACGGAAACAAGGTTCTCGTCGAGATATTCTCCAGCCAAATGAGCGTACCTCTCAGCAAGGTTTCGCAAGACCCTGTTGAGTCCTTCCTGGTCCATCGTGCACCACTTCATCTCCAAAGCAGCCTCTTGTCCCTGGTCACCCCTGGAAGTCGTGCCGCCCCCTGCACCCTGCTCACTGGGTTTTGCCACAATCCTCGGGGTGAATGAAAGGGGAGCGGCGATTCCATCCGTTTTCCATCAAAAAACGTCACGCGGCACCAATTTGGAAATACCCGGAAACCCTTGCGGGACTCTGCTTCAGTGGCCCTTGAGGGTGATTGTGGTCTCCTCGTGGAGGAGCTCTTCCTCCCCCTCAAGGAGGGTGATGGCCAGGGTATAGGTCCCCGGTGCAAGGCTCTGTTCTCCGGTGAGGACCACCGTTCCTTCTTCTCCGGGGAGAACAAGTTCCCCTGAAGGCTCGGCGCGGAGTTGAAGCACCGGTCCCACCCGCTCGAGGACCACGCCCTGCTCTTTTTTGGGGATTTCCCGGAGCTCCACCTGGCAGGAAGGATTGAGGTGGACGTTGCCGGTATTGAGGTAGGTGATGAGGAAACGGGGAAAGAAGCCGCTCTCACCCTGAAGGAGCTCTACTTTCACGCCCTTCAGGGCCAGGCCCTTTTTCTTCTCCCCTCGGACGTTGTCAAAGAGGAAGAATACCGAGGTTGTGGAGGCCTCCTTGAGCTCCTCGCTCAGCTCTTTCTCCCCCGCCCTCTCCGGGACGAGGTCCACCCGGAGGTACTTGTTGCCCGCAGGGAGAACAGCGGGGAAATTGACGCTGAGCCGGACGGTCTTTGTCCTGTACGGAGGGAGTTCGAAGACCTCCGGGTCGACAGAGGCAAACTCTGCGCAGCGGGCCGAGTCAGCGCTTGAGGCATCCTTGAGTTTTGCCCGCACGGTGGCAGGAAGCGGGAAGTCGTTCCGCACCGGGATGCTCAGGGTACGCTTGGCACCGGGGACGATTTTCGTCTCCACGGTGGTGCTGGGAACGCTGAGGACCACAGGGACGTTCTCCTCGGTGTCCTTCTGCACGAAGGCCTTCCCTTCAAGGAGCTTGAGACCCTCGCAGGAGAACGAGAGCCGGGCTCCCGCCGGGCGAAGCCCTCCGTAGTCGATTTGCATGAGGGCAGTGTACTCTCCCCTCGGGAGGGGGTCCACAAGGAGTGCCGAGAAACCGACGGAGTTCCCGGGGATGACCCTTCCCCTGCCTCCTCCGATGGGGACCTCGGCGACTTTCTTCCCATTTCGGTCTGCGACGACGACCCTGCCCCGCCCCTCCACGTCCACGAAGTACCGTCCCCGATTGGCCAGGAAGGCAACGAAGCGGATGCCCCGCTCGTCCTGCCTCACCTCGAAGCGCTCGATTTCGGCGTACCTGCCGCTTCTTGTCTGCGCCACCCCCGGACGGCGGACGTCGAGGAAGATTACCCCGATGAGGCGGGCACTGATGTTCACCTTCTCCCCACCTGCATGGGTGTTGGTGAGGACAAGGCCTAAGGTGTAGGAGCCCGGCGAGAAGGAAGGAGGAATGGTGATTTCAACCGGGATTTCCTTCTGCTTGCCCGGGTCTACGGTGAAAGAGGAAACACTGGTTTTTACCCACTGGAGAGATTCATGGGGTTCTTCAACAGGCAGGTACTCTCCCCGCACTCCCTGACGGACCGGCGAAACAACGCAGGAAAACGTGAGGGGTTGATTACCCCGATTGCTGAGAGAAAAGAGAGCCCTTTCGCTTTTCCCCGGGGCCAGGGAAAGCTCCACAAAGAGGGGCGCAAGCGTCACCTGCACTTGCGCCCTCCCAGTCGCAAGCAGGAAAAACCACAGAACAACGCTTAGGGCAACTGTTCTCCATCTCATGGACTGGGGTTTATGGCTACGACGACAACTCGGCCATGCTCAGGGTAACGGTAAATTCGTCCTTGTATGTACCGGGACTTGGCTTTGTACCCGCAGGAATCTTGATCCTGCTCCATAGCTCGTAGTGGTCTCCTGTTGGATATTGCGGTGGCTGCCACCAGTCTTGGACCGGCCATATGTAGCTACCATCATTAACTTTTTTATGGTCATACCAGCCCCAGGAATAATCTCCACTCACAAGTTTCCACTGGGGAATCAGGTTGGATGGAGCATTATTGTCATCCCAACCGATGCCACTCCATGCTATGTTTATTGCAGGCCAGTTCGTGATGAATTCTGCCTTTGCTACCTCTACACCAGCTTCACCGGGGTAATAAACATTTCCATCCTGGTCCTTCTCACCTTCATCCAATCCCAGTGCCTGTGTAAGGTGCCAGTAGAACTGGGTATGGTTGATTTTGAGAACCAAGTATGGGTAAACCACTACCTGGAGTGTACAACCAATCTCGTGAGAGGTCTGATGTGGAATACCTGACGTATTTATCCCACCCTCTCCATAAAGTGCTCCCCAATCACCATATGCTATTAAATCCGCCATCGCCACACTGCCCAAGAGAACCAGCGCCGCCACCACAAGAATCCCCAGGTACTTCACGTTCATCCCTCCTTTTCATTTTTCTTTTCCCCGGGATTACTCCACTCCCTGTGACTCTTCCTTGTCTTTCCTTTCGCCGCCACCTCCTTTGTCGGGGCTGGAGACGACCATCCGGTCAAGGAGAACCCGGCGGTTTCTCCGGGGGGTGAAAACCCGGACCTCAAAGGTGCATCCCTCGGGCAGGACTTCTTCCCCAAGCTCCCCCTGAAGCAGGCGCCTGCCTCCGGGAAGGAGGAGCCCGGTCCCCTCAAGATGCACCCGCCGGAGGACTCTTCCGACGTCGGTCTTTACCACCACCTCGCCCTCACTCACCGGAAAGTGGACATCTCCCACGTTCTCCACCTCTACCTCTATCCTCCCCTTTTCCACCCTGAGGTCGACAATCTTTCCTCTGGCCCCCGAAGAATGAGGAAAGGTGCCGAGAATCAGGGTTCCCAGGCGAATTCCCACCGCCATTCCCGAAGGGGTCTCGGCGGGCAGGGCCTCGAAGAGCACGGCGCCGTACCGTCCCCCCTGCCCTCTGTGGGGCACGCGTATCTCAAAGAGGAGCTCCCGCTTCTCCCCTCCCCGGAGGACGAGCGGGTTCTTGCCTTTTGTGCTCATCCAGGGAGCCAGGGAAAAGGCGTCGGGTTCCTCAAGGAAGACCACCTCACCGTCCGGGGAGAGGGCGAAGGACACGAAGCGCACCGCGACCAGGGCATTCACCTCGCCTTCGTTTGTGAGGCTCACGGTGAAGCGCTTCACACCCCCCGGGGGAAGGGCAAGTTCCACAAGAGGCGGGGAGACGCTCAGAGAGAGCCTCCCCCAGGCAACACCCTCAAAAGCCAGAAGGAGTACGGCCCAGAAGAGGCTACAGCTTATAGAGCACGGTGAAGAAAGCCTGACCCTCATACTGTCCTGCTCCCTCGCGCGGGGTGATCTCGATGCGGAAGACGCACGAGGTTTCGAAGCTCACCGGCTTCGGGGAATTGTACACCATGACCTCTTTGTCTTCCTTGGAAAGAGGGTGGAATGGGTCGTTGGGTTTTTCCGGGTCGTCGAAGGAGACCTCAAGCTGTGTGACGGGGATGGTTCCGGCCTCTCCCTGGAGATCGGTGGCGCTGCAGTAAATCTTGATGGGCACGTTGGCGCTCACACACACCTTGAGGGGATTCCCCTCGTAC
Source organism: Candidatus Caldatribacterium sp. (assembly GCA_014359405.1). Lineage (NCBI taxonomy): Bacteria > Pseudomonadati > Atribacterota > Atribacteria > Atribacterales > Candidatus Caldatribacteriaceae > Candidatus Caldatribacterium > Candidatus Caldatribacterium oleiphilum. The sequence goes on along the minus strand of JACIZN010000007.1, from coordinate 15,974 downwards.
CTTCCCGGACCCCGGTCGCAGAAAAATTGCACCAGGGGCTTGCCGTCCTTCTCGTACTCCGAGGAGACCGAGATGTGCACGAAGGGCTCCACCTGAGCAGAGAGGATGACGCTCGGACCCGGCCACTCCTGCCAGGAGTCGGCAAAGGCTGCTCCGCTGTGCAAAAGGAGTATACAGAAAGCCCAGAAAAAAACTAAGCTCCGCTGCATACCATCATTCCCCTGTATCAGGATAGATTCTCTTAAGAGGAAAGAGGAAGGTACCAGAGAACCAAAAATATGGGCGGAAAATACCAAAATTCCTGTAGGCCAAAAGACCTATGATTTCTCTCCGGGTACGTCAAAGAATGACAAACTGGAGTCAGCTCATGGAGAGCTTGAGGTCATCGTTGAGGAGACCTTCCCTGAAAGCCAGGACGACGAGCTGGAGCCGGCTGGCAACGCCAAGCTTTTCCAGGATGCGGTTCACATGGTTCTTAACCGTCTTTTCGCTGATGAAGAGTTCCCGAGCAATGGTGCGATTGTCTTTCCCCTGGACGACGAGCGCAAGGACTTCAAGTTCCCGCTGACTGAGACGCCCGACAAGGGGGGACAAAGAATTGCTCCGTTGGGAGGGACCAGACCTCCTGAGATGGGAAACGACAAGTGGCACCACTTCGGTGCCGATGACGAGATCCCCCTCAAGGATGGCACCCAGATCCCGGCACATCCGTTCCACAGAGGATGTTTTGAGAAGGTAACCACACGCACCCGAGGTCACGGCTCCAATCACCGTTTCCGGGGATTCATCAACGGTGAGCGCCACAACAAGAGTTTTGGGATTGAGCTCGAGAAGTCTGCGGATGAGGGTGATGCCGTTCATATCCGGAAGCTGGATGTCAACAAGGGCAAGATGCACCTTCCCGTGGGCAGCGAACTGGAGCGCCTCTTTGCCGCTACATGCAATAACCCAGCTGCACCACTGAAACTTCTGCTCCAAAACCAGCTTCAGCGATTCGGCAAAGAGCCGGTGATCGTCGACAATAAGGCAATAAGAGCAGGACTCCCGCTCTGGAAACCCCTCCTCCAATGCGCTCCCCTCCCCCGAAAACTACTACAGACCTTTTTAGGCATTGTACCATGCACATACTCTTAGGACAAGAAGGACCTGTTCTTGGGCAAAAAGTCCTGGAAAAGAAACTTTTTTGGGACTTCTGACCCAGAAAATGAAGCGTAAAGAGGATACCCAAAAATCACCCCACTTTTGTACAATGGAAAGAGGAGGGGGAGATTATGTGGAAATTCATTATCTGCCTTCTCGGTGCTGGGTGTCTCCTGGGGGTGCTCCTTCCAACATGCGGGGGATGGGCGCAGGAATCTCTCCCTCACCTTCTCCTTGACCGTCAGACAGTATCCCTGAGCGAGTGCCTCCCCGGCAATACCTATGAGGAAAAGGTACACCTCGTCCTGCGGAGTACATCTTCCCGGTGGGCTGTCCTCGTCAGTACCGAAGCCCCAAAGAAGAACGAAGAAGTCCTGCAATGCTTTTCCCTTGAGGGCCCATGGGGCACCGTGAAGGGCCTTGAGGAGGGAACCCACAAACTCATGGAGGGTAGCGCACTCAGGGAAGACACTGTGGTAGAGGTCAAGCTCCTCTTTGAGCCTGACTGGAGAATCCCACCCGATACGTACCAATTCTTACTCCTCTTCCAGCATGTTACAAAAGACGGGGGACCAGGGGAACCCCCGCTTCCCCTCGAGGTGAAGGTAGAGGCTCGCGAAAAGGTGCTCCTTGAGGCCGAGAAGAAAGGTACCCTGAACCTCGTCGTCCAGGGACCTCCGGGGCTCTACCCTCTTGAGGGGTCGGTGGTGATTCGCGGGAAATCCAATACCGCTCCCTGGAAAATCCTCCTCTCCACCAAAGGGTTGCGAGGAGAAAAGGGTGGCCTTATCCCTCCCGCCCGTATTTTCCGGAAAGTGAAGGACACATACATCGCTCTCGAAAAAGGGCTGGAATTTGGCCCCTTTGACAGAGGGGAAGTGGAAATCGTCCTTGACAACCTCTATGTGCAGACGGTCTTTTCCGACCAGCCCGACACGTACCAAGGGGAGCTCTGTCTCCTGTCCCTGGTAAGAGAGTAAAGGAGGGTAGGCACAATGCGGCTTTCAACACGCAGGTACCTGATAGGGATTCTTTTCGTTTTTCTTCTTGCCGTGTCCTCTCCGGCCTTAGGAGAGGAAGAGGAGGTAGCACCCCTTGTGACGAACGTCTTCATCGACACCGATGTGCGGGAGGTTCTGCAGGATGTGGCTACTCAGGTTGGAGTGCCCATCCTCTGCGATGACACAGTGACGGGCATAGTGAGCCTTGAGCTCAATGAGGTTCCTCTTGAGAAGGCTCTCGAGATGATACTTGCTCCCCTGGGCCTCACCTACACGAAGATGGAAGGCTACTACCTTGTGAGTGCCGGGACCACGGACAGTCCCGCTTTCAAGAGTATGGCGAGGACGGTAAAACTGGGATTACGGAGTCTGACTGCCGATGAGTTCGTCAAGCTCCTCCCGGAGTACTATGCCCAGTTCACCAGAGCCAAAGAAGGGGCTCGCTTTGTCGTTGTAACCGCACCGGAGGAAATCATCGAAAAGATCAAGGACATGGCAGCCACAATCGATGGTCCCCAAAAGCAGGTGGTCATCGACGCCGTGGTGACGGAGATATCTGGAGAAGAAGCAAAGAACCTGGGCATAGAGTGGGGAGGGACGAGGTCTGGAGGGTACACCTTACAGTTTGGGGAGCTGGCAAGCATTGGGGGCGTATTCCAGCGCTTAGAACGCATCGTGGCCACGCTGAGCTTCCTCGAGCGGGAGGGGAAAGCCCGAATCCGCTCCAATCCCCGTCTTGTGGTGCTGGACGGAGAAACGGGGGAAATCAGCGTAACGCGGGATGAGTACTACGCCATCACCACCGGCACCACCGCCTACCCCACCACAAGCCTTGAAACCATCTCAGCCGGAGTCGTCATGCGGGTGACACCGTACATTGTCGGCGAGGATGAGGTCGTTCTCAACCTTGCCCCCGAGGTGAGCAACGTCGTGGGTTCAGGCATTCAGGAACTCCCGGTCATCAGCAGGCGCAAGGTCAGCACCACAGTACGGGTCAAAAGCGGGGAGACCCTGGTCATTGGGGGTCTGCGGCAGCTCATCGAGGTGACCACAAAGAGCAAGGTTCCCTTCTTTGGGGACCTCCCTCTCATCGGAGGTCTCTTCCGGAGCCACAAGACGGTGAGCGAAGATAAGGACATCGTTATTCTCATCACGCCGACCATCGCGCAGTGAAGGAGGCAGGAGGTGGTCTCCAAAAGAGTTTCCCTTGTTCTTTTTAGTCTCATTGCGGTGCTTTTTCTCTCCGGTCCTGTTTGTGGCAAGGAGTTCATTGACCTTTTCTGCCCCGGGGTGGAGCGGAAGGAGGCCATTCTGACCTGTGCTTTCCAGGCTGGGGTGGAAGTGGTTTTTCTTGAGCCGGTTTCGGGAACAGTAAACCTCCGCAAGGACCACGTGCGCTTCGAGGAAGCACTCTCCCTCATCCTCAAGGGCTCCGGTGTTTCCTGGTTCCGGGCAAACGGCGTCTACTATATCGGTACACCTTCCTCGACAGAATTCCTGCGGGACGGAATCCCTTTGGAGCGTTACGACCTCCACTTTGTGAAGGCCGAGGAGGTCATCCGTGCCCTGCCACAGTACCGCGATGCCCTCGTACCCGGAGGAGAATACCTGCTTTTTGTTCTCGGGGAAGAGCCGAAACGAAGGTCCATCCTTGAAAAGGTCAAAGCCTTAGATGCCCCCAAGCCTCATATCCTTGTCCGGGCCCTCGTGGTGGAAGGGCGTAAAGAGGAACTTGAACAACTGGGGATCACCTTCCCCAAAGACACGGTGAGTATCACAGTGCAGGAGGTAGACCTTGGAGGACCGCTTGCGCGCCTTGAGACGCTTAAGGCGTACCTTGAGGGCCTTGCGGAAGAGGGCAAGGTGACCGTGCGGTCTGAAGCAGAAATTCTCGTCCTTGAGGGGGAAGAAGGAGAAGTATCGACAACGGGCGAAGTGTACTACCCAATCCAGAGTGGCTCTCAGAGAGAGGTTCTGTCCGTGGAGAGGTTAGACGTTGGCACCACGCTGAAGGTCCGTCCTCACAGGATTGCCGAAAACACACTGCTTCTTGATGTCACCCTTGCGACGAAAAACCTGGCGAAGACGCGACGCACTGCGCTTTCTGTGATCCAGCGGACATTCCAAACGTCGGTTATCGCCCAGGAGGGGAAGGTCATATCCATTGCAGGGCTTGAAGAGGAGGGAAAAGAAAGGGTCTCCAGGAAGAGAACCGCACACCGCACCAGGGAAGAGGGAAAAAAGCTTGTCCTCTTCCTCCAGGCAGAAAAAGAGCAATCCCCGTCTCGAGAAACCATTGCAAGCGTGAAAGCGAGGGGAGAAATTGTTGTGCAGGAACCAGGACCTCTCCACAATATGGAACTCCTTGCTTTCTCCGCATCTCTGGTGGGAAAGCACTGCGCTTTGCCGTGGCTTGGCATCGGCCTCAAGTGGCAAGAAGATATCTCCTGGCGCCTTGAAGGAAACCTGCTCCTTGCACCTTCGGAAGGAGGCAAGGGAGAGTTAGAACTCCGATACTATCCTCAAAAAATGAATACCTGGCGATAACCTGGAAAGGCTCGTGGGGAGAGGGATCTCGCTCGGTGTACTCCCTGTCCTTCGGAAAGGAGGGACTCCTCACCTCTCACCTTGCCTGGCATGTTCGCCTGGGGTACCATCTTTCCAAATTCCAGGAACTCTATTCCGCTCTTCTTGAGCTCTCCCACCGCGAGGGAAAGCTCTCTCTAAAGGGAGGGGTAAAGTACCAGTGGAATACCCGCGCGAGTAATCTATGGGCCCAGGCAGAAGGAAATTTCGCCCTCTCAGATAAGATTGCCCTCGTTCTTGGATACCGGAGGCGGATGATGGGTGAGCCATTTGGGCTCTCCGACGAGATGGACTTTGAGGGGCTCTATGCTGGCATCTCTGTGAAGCTATAGAGGAGGAATGGGCATGGAAAGAAAACTGTTCCCTTTGAGCATCATGGTGCTTGTAGCTATGCTCCTTGCTGGGGGGTGCAACTGGTTCGAAAAGGGGCTCTGGAATATTGTGAACCCAGAAGCCGAGGTGCGGATGTACTACTCCTTTCAGGAACCTCCCGACATCGGGGGACCTGATAAATTTGAGCTACTTCAGGGCATCACTTTTGACCTCATCATCTACCCCCTCAACGAAGTGGGATTCACCATAGAAGAATTGAGGTACATTTACTCTACCGAGGAAGGTGACGTCGCAGGGCTGACAAAGAGGTTACTCCTTGCGTACTACGTTCCACCAAACTCTTCCCTGGAACCCACCATCCCTAACCCCGGACAGGCAAGTCCCTATGTTATTTCGAATCTACCTCTCTTCTTCCAGGATACCATCGACTACCTCTGGAAGAACTATGGGACCAAGAATCTCTTCCTCACCCTGAGGGCTTCCATCCGAGATGATGGAGGCCATTCCATGGAGAAGACTATCGTGGCTAACTTTCCCGTCCTCCAGTTCGGAGAGGACTTTTGGCCGCCTACAAACGTCACCATCACTCCCAATGGACTCACCGTTTCCGTAGGAACAACACTTACCTTTACTGCTCAAGCTGAGGATGAGTACAAAATAGAGAGCTACCAGTGGTTTGTGAGCGGAGGGGGAACACAGGGCTACAGCGGGAGCAGTTGTCCCTCTGCTTTTTCTGCTTCTGGTCCGACCTTTACCTACACCTTCACCACCCAGGGAACGTATACAGTGATAGTCAAGGTCTGTGATGTGGCTGGAAATTGTTCTTACGGTACGGCTACGGTGACCGTTAAAAGTTCCTGAGGGGGTGAGATCATTTGATTGGGTTCAGGCCCAGGACTCTTTTCACTGCAAGGTGCAAGCCACTCCACCCCACACCTGGAACAACCCATGATGCCTTACATCCTGTGCTAATTGAGCCAAGGACTTGCTGGCGGAGGTGACTTCCTCGAGAAGCATTCCGTTCCCTGGTTGAGGCAGAAACCTTTTGAGGAGATGGCATGTTTCCCTCAGCAACTGAGGCTACAGTAATTCCATAACATCCTTTTCACCAGGGTAATCCAGGTCTTCTGGAGTCCTCGTCTTGAATCTAACTGAGTCACTCGATCCCAACCAAGGAAGGGGGGTAAGAACGAAGAGCACGACAATCATCAAGTTTAAAGTACTCCTCGGAAACCAAGCTGTGTCCCACAAGGAGGGGAACACACAAACCGCAGAACAAGGTGCGTCCGCTGGCGTCGAGGAAAATCCCTAAAGGAGGGTGAAAAAATGAAGGAGAGGAAGGTTATTCTCATCCTTCTTGCTCTGTGGGTTTTTCTCCTTTGCGGCTGCAGTGGAACTGCCACTACCGTAAGTGACCAGGAGAAAATAGAAGCCACCATAGAGAATTGCTTCAAGGCCCTTTTCTCCTCTGATCTCGAGGAAGCGAGGTCTTACCTTGTACCTGGTGGACCACTTGATACGCGACTCAATTCCCTGTATGAGCAGGGTGCTGAGCTCATAGAACCTCTTGCTCCTTGTGAAATCACTGCAGACACTGAACTGATTAGTGTCGAGATAAATGGAAACCGTGCTGAAGCAGTTCTGAGCTCGATAGAGATCTGCGCTACCTGTCCAGGTCAAGCAGAACCCTCTTGCTTTCCTTTTCGACCTTCTCAAGGGGATGCAACATTCCAGTTAGAGAAACACGATGGAAAGTGGCTGATATACGATGTAATATAACAGGTTGAGGACCCAAGGACCGGGTTTGACCCGGTCCTTTTTCCACATCCTCACTTACTCAGCGAGGCAAAGGCAAAGAATACAGCGACAAAGAAGGCAGCCAGAAGGAAAGGGGCAAAAGCGGAGAGGAGGTCTTGCCTTCCTGGCGTAAAGCGCCGCAAGAGAAGGGCATTCGAGACGACCGAAACGGAACTCAAGGCCATGGCAAGGCCGGCGAGTTCTGGCCGGAGCACAAGACCCCAGGGAGCAAAAACCCGAGCAGCAATAGGAATGCCGAGGACGTTGTAGAAGAGGGCAAAAAAGAGGTTCTGCTTGATTTTCCCTAAGGTCGCCCGGGAAAGGGCAAGGGCCAACGCTACATCCTGAGGATTCCCCCGGGCGAGGACGATGTCCCCCGCTTCAAGGGCAATGTCTGACCCCTGTCCCATGGCAATCCCAAGATCGGCCTGGGCAAGGGCAGGGGCATCGTTGATACCATCGCCCACAAAGGCGACCCGCTTCCCTTCCCTCTGGAGTTCCCGTACGATGGCGACCTTAACCTCGGGGAGCACTTCGGCGAAAACTGTCTCAATACCAAGTTTCCCCGCCACCGCCTGGGCCACCCGCTGCGCATCCCCGGAGACCACGGCTACCGAAAGGCCCATGCGCTTGAGGGCCACAACTCCCTCTTTTGCCGTTTCTTTTGGAGGATCAGCAAGGGCAAAAAGCCCCAGAAGGCTTCCCCCTGAGCCCAGGGCAACGACAGTCTTCCCCTCCTCTTCGAGATGGGCAATACGATCCCTGTATGATTCGAGGGAGATTCCAAGGGTTTCGGCAACGAAGGAAGGACTCCCGAGAACGTACTGGACGCCGTCAATTACTCCAACGAGGCCCTTCCCGGGAAAAGCAGAGAGCTCGGTGACTTCAAAGAGAGAAATGGACTCCTCCTTTGCCCTCTGCAGGAAAGCTGAGGCAAGAGGGTGCTCCGAACGAGCCTCAAGAGAAGCGGCAACGGCAAGTGCCGTCCTCTGGCTTCCTGAAAAGGCAATCACATCGGTGATTTCAGGCTTCCCCCGGGTAAGGGTTCCGGTCTTGTCAAAAATAACGACGTCTATGTCCTTCGCCCGCTCGAGAGACTCCCCACCTTTGACAAGAATCCCCAACTCCGCTCCCCTTCCAAGTCCCACCATAAGGGCCGTAGGCGTTGCAAGGCCCAGGGCACAGGGACAGGCGATGACCACAACCGAAGTCATGGCCATGAGAGCGAAAGAGAGGGAGGCCCCAAAAATGAAGTACCACACAAGGAAGGTCAGAGAAGCTACAAGGAGAACCAACGGGACAAAAACACCGGCGATGCGGTCGGCAAGGTTCTGGACGGGGGCTCTTGAGCTTTCTGCTTCCTCCACCAGGCGAATGATACGGGCAAGAACGGTATCTCTTCCTACCCGGCGGGCCACGAACTCGAAGCTCCCTGCCTGGTTCACCGTTCCGCCAAAGACGGTATCTCCCGGCTTCTTCTCAACAGGAATACTCTCCCCGGTAAGCAGCGATTCATCGACTGCCGCGTAACCTCGGACCACCTCCCCATCCACCGGTACCGTTTCCCCAGGACGCACAAGGATAACGTCTCCCTCAGCGACTTCAGAAAGGGGGATATCAACAAACTCTCTATCCCTCCGGACTCGGGCCGTCTTGGGCTGAAGGGCAAGGAGTTTCTCAATAGCCCTGGAAGTACGCCTTTTCGTTTCCGCTTCAAGCCACTTTCCAAGGAGCACAAAGGTGATAAGAAAAACCGAGACCTCGAAGTAGAGGTGTGGTTTTTCCACCCCGTGCTGGAAAAGAAAGGACCGGGAGGCAAGAACATACCCAAGGTAGAGCACCAGGCTGTACCCGTAGGCTACCGAAGTTCCAATGGCAATGAGGCTATCCATGCCCAAAAGGCGGAGTCGCACCTGGGTGAAAAGACCCCGGTAGAATGGCGCTCCAAGGATGAACTGGACGAAAGTGGCTACAAGGAAGGATACAAGACCCATGAAGGGATGGATGAATTCCCAGCCGGGGAAGCTCGGGGTAAAATCCAAGACCATGAAAAAGAGGAGAGGAAGGTTCAGGGCAAACGCCCATAGGAATCTCCGACGGGCAAGGGAAACGGCTGCATCCTTTCTGGAAGAAGGGGTACCGACTTCTTCCTCAGGAAATGCCCCATATCCTGCTCCCTTGACTACTTGAACAAGGTCTGGAACGGAGACGGCATGGGGGTCAAAAACCACCCACGCCTTCTCGGAAGCAAAGCTCACCTGGGCTTCCTTGACTCCTGGGGTTTCACGGAGTTCCCGTTCGATGAGAAGGGCGCATGAGGCGCAGTGCATGCCAGAAATCTGGAGGGTAACCCTCTTTGTCCCTGGCGCATCCCGGGCTTTCTCTTCCTCTCCGCTTGAGGGCTCATTCTCTGTCTCCTCTTCCTTCTCAGGACTTGCTTTGTAGCCAAGCTTTTCTATAGCCCTGACGAGATCGGCAACACTCACAACTTCAGCGTCGAAAACTGCAACCCCTCTTTTCTCCGCGAAGTCCACCTGCGCTTCCCTGACCCCCTTGATGCCCGAGAGCTCACTCGTGATGAGCTTTGCACAGCTTGGGCAGTGCATTCCCTCTATGCGAAGGTAGACACGACGCATGGTCCTCACTCCATTTCCTACCTAAATTATAGATTTACTAAAGTATATCACACGTCCGCGGAATAATCAAATTGGCGCAGGATGCAAGAGACCGCTCCGGAGATAAAAAGCGGGTTACGAATGGTACAATATACGGGGAATAGAAAGACCGCTATGCTTAAAGAGAAATTCAGGCAATTAGAAGAGTTGCTTGTAAAAGAGCTTCTTGCCTTCTACCAGGACCGACTTGTTTCTGTGGTTCTCTTTGGCTCTGTGGCGAGGCAAACGCAGAGGTACGATTCCGATGTCGACGTGCTCATAATCGCCAAAGACCTTCCTGAGGGCAGGATGAAACGTGTCCAGGAATTCGAAAACGTGGAGCAAAGACTTGAGCCATTTCTAAAAGAGCTTGCCAGAGAAGGCATCAATACCTACCTGTCACCGGTACTCAAGACTCCTGAAGAAGCCCTTCCCGGTTCCCCCCTTTTCCTTGATATGGTCGAGGATGCAAGGATACTCTTTGACAGAGACGGATTCTTTGAGAAAGTGCTCGAGAGGCTCAAAATGAGACTGTCAGAGCTCCATGCCAGAAGGATATGGAAAGGCGATGCCTGGTACTGGGACCTAAAACCTGATTACAAACCAGGGGAAACGTTCGAACTATGACCAACATCACGTTAGCCCAGAGCTACCTCAAGAAAGCCACGGACAGACTGGATGTACTCGAGGTTCTCCCTGGGAAAGGAGCTTACTCTGACGTCGTCAAGGAAGCCCAGAAGATTGTGGAGCTTGCAACGAAAGGAATGCTCCAAGCTGTGGGCATTGAACCTCCCAAATACCACGACGTCGGTCCCCTTATCCTCGAACATGCTGATAGATTCGTACCCATTCCCAACGAAGAGCTCCAAGAGGTGGCAGCAATATCGAAAAGGCTCCAAAGAGAGAGAACTCTCCTTCTACGGCGACATAGACTTCATTCCTACCGAAGAGTACAAAGAGGAAGATGCCCGAAAAGCCATAGATGACGCTCATTTTGTGGTGGAAATCGCCAAGAGCGTCATCATGGCAAAAACAGCCCGACTGATAACAGCTCTAACTCTGGTCTTCGTTTCTAACGGGCTATGACCATCTCCTTCCCCAGCGTGCTTTTGTGAGGGCTGCAAGCCCAAAACAATCTCACGTCCCGGAAACGAGAGGTTGCTTCGGAAACAAAAGGACGGAGCAGTCTGAGATTGTTCCACAAACGAAAACCACGAGGTTCACAAGAATTCCTCTTGAAGGTCACTGCAAGCAAAGTAGCTTCATCTTTGGGCAGAAAAGAAAAAACCCTGGGGGAGGGACCCCCAGGGTGTACCTCTACTCCACCTTCAGCGTTCCACCACCGGAAAGACTCGAAATCCCAGGGTTGTACATGCACTCAGCTTTGACCGGAGGAACGGTGAAGGTTCCGGAAGTGACCGCGGTGGTACGGTACCGGTAAGAAACCTTACCCTCAAGGTAGGAGAAGAAGATGAGAATTCTATCGTCCCGACGGTCCACAAAAGCAGGAACGATGCCCTCTTGAGGCTCCTCAGACAGCGTAGGCTCAAGTCCTCCGGGGAGAAGGTCAACGATAACCACGTTCTCAAGAGGCGCTGGTGCCTCGATGTCAAGAAGAACCACCACCTCATCGCCTTTCTCTACAGCACCGTTCTCGAGGGGGTTGCCGTCCCGGTCAAGGTAGGTCTTCCGCACCTGAATCCCCCGATCCCAAGGTTCTGGAGGAACAAGAGGAACGCCGTCAGCAACAAGGGCGTAGAAGAGACGAGCACCACCTTCATTCGTCAGTTTCCACGGTGAAGGCGGCAAAAGTGCTATATCAATCGCTGCAGCATCTTTTTCGGTGAAAGAAGCGAGGATGTTTCCTCTCTCATCAGAGAGTCGCGCCGAGAAGAGGCCACCCCTTTTCTCCTGAGCATAGTACCGGGAAAGGGCAAAGAGGAGGAAAGCTCCCTCCTGAGTCGTTAAGTACTCCCGTTCGGCAATTGCTTTTTGGAGATTCGCCACAAGGTTTGCCGCTTGAGCATGTGTTGGGTCGAGTTCAAGGGAAAGGAGAAGAGCAAGGGCTCCCTCCCGAAGAGGAGATTCAAGAACTCCTCCGGTCTGAGGCTCTCCGTAGAGAGACGGAGTGTAATTCCCGGCAAGATTCTGTGCCAAGTCTCTCTGGCCAAAAGATGCGTACGTCAGCGCAAGGAAGAGAAGCCCCGAATTCCGAAGGTAGAGGCGTTTCTCCCGGAGTTCCTCAAGGGTGGCAAGGGGCCGCTCTCCAAAAAGGGAGAGAACGTAGGCAGCATAAGCTTTGGTGGTGTAGAAGTCCTGCAAGCTTTCGTCATCGGTACCGTATGGCGGAGCAACGAGGAAGCGGAGGAGGTAATCCCGGGCAGCCTCAAGGGGTTCCCGAGGGATTGCAACTCCACGGTCCAGAGCGCTGAGAAGGAAATGGAGTGCGTACGCCGTATTCCAGGGGGTACTCTCGCCCTGGGGCCAGGAGCTGAAGCCGCCGTCGTACGTCTGAAGGGAGAGAATCCGGCGAATTTTCCGGTCAAGGAGCCTTGCGGCGAGCTCCTCGGGAGCCAGAAGGGGGTCCTCTTCCTTCAGGTGCTCAGGCAAAAGCAGAGCTACCCAGGCGCTTGAGACCACCTGTTCAAGACAGCCGTACGGGTAGTCCCAGAGGAAGGTGGCGATTCTCCTCAGGTCGACATCCGGTGTCCCCGAGAGGAAGAGTTTCCCGTTCAGGGTTGCAGCGATGAAGTCTCTCGGCACCTCCACTGTCACCGTCTCTCCCGGTTCCACCTTTCCAGTGAGCACTACCGGGATTCTCGGGAAGGGCGGACGAACCGGGAAGCGGAAAGTGGAACGCTTCTCCTCTCCATCCGCACGGACGGCGAGCTCCAAAGTAGCATCGCCCACAAGCTCTTTGGCCCGCGCCGTGAAGAGAACCATCTCCTTTCCTCTCGGTGGGAGCTCAAAGGAAGCATCCTTCGGCATGACCTCAAGGAGGTCATTCGCCACGAGGGCCAAGGTGACCGAGGAAGGAGTATCCTTCTGGGAAAAGACGGTAACAGGGAGTACAAAGGAATCTCCCGGGGCGAGAACTCTTGGGTGGGTGAGCTCGAAAACAAGGTCTTCCTGAAGGGTAACCTCCCGGGCACTGCTTCCGAAGCGGTCGTCCTTAAAGACTACCGCGACCACCCGAAGAGTTGTGGCCACATCGGGAAGGTCAAAGGTTGCGGTAATTTCTCCCTGGGCATCGGTTGTGAAATCCGGGGCAAATACGGAAACGATTCGGAAAAGCGCAGGGCGAAGGAAAGAAAGCTGTGCTCGAAGAAAAGCCTCTTTCGGAGCTCCTCCGGCAGGATGGAGAAGAGGCGTCGTTTCAGGCTCTCCCAAAACGAGGCTGCTGTAGAGGTCAAAGGTCCCAACCCCTAATCGGCGTTTAGCGGTGAAAAAGCCGAAGGGATCGGGAACAGGTTCATCCGTAAGGGTAAGGATGCCCACATCGACAAGCGCAAAGGTCACCGAGGCACCAAAAACAGGATTCCCGGAAGAATCTGTGACCTTAGCCCTAAGGGAAAGAGGTTTCCCCGGCTTTGCTCTATCTGGAACTTCGAGGGTAACCCCGAGGCGGTGACGACTCGCTTCAACAAAAAGCGGTACTACTCCAAGGGCTCGAAGAGGCAAGCCTTCCTTAGGCGCACCTTCCTGGAGAACGACAAGAGAACAGTAGGCGTTCGGGAACATTTCACGGGTGACCGGGAAACGAATCTCTCCGCTTTCAGAAACATCAAGAACTCTTGCAGAAACTATCCGGTCCGTTTCTATCGTGAAGAGGGCTTTTCCGGCAAAAGGTGCCCGGTAGGACAAAACTGCCTCTTCACCCTCGGCGTAGCGGGGTTTCCCCAAGGCAAGAATCACCCGATCCGGGAGCGCTCCAGGTCCAAGGGCAAATCCGTATCGACCAAAGACGAAGAGACGTCGAGTCGTGGTGCTTGAGGAGGCAGGGTCCGTCACCTCCACAAGGTACTCTCCGTAGGTTTCCGGGGTGAAGGTATAGGTACCCTTCCCCTGGGGCAGAGAGACAGTCTCTGAGACCTCGGGAATCCGCTCCTCCTCTTCCCGGTACCGGAGACCTCCACCTTCCTCAGGAGAGGAAAGAACGAAGTGACGGAGGATGCGGAAAATGCGGATGGTTGCTTCGGTTTCCTTCAGATTGCCAGAGGGGTCAAGGGCGACAAGGCTCAAGACTATGGGTTCTCCCGGTTCGAATTCCTTTTCCGGAAACGCAAGGCCAAAGTACAAGGGGTAGGGGAAAACAGAAAAGGTAGCGCTTGAGGCTACCGGTCGACCTCCGGGGTCGCTTGCAGTGACCGTGACCTTTCCGGTGAGTGCAGCCGGCGGGCGGAGATCAGAAGGAATGGTGAAGGAAAAGGTTGCTTTCCCTTCAGCATCGAGCACCCCCTCCCCAAGGGACAGGGTCACCGGGGTAAAAGAAATTTCCCCGTTCCCAAAGGTGTACGTAGCAAAATCCGGAGGGGCAAAAGGGGCACTCTCGAAGGTCACCTGAGCGCTGTAAGGGAGACTATCGGCCTTTCGGCCGAAGAGGTACTCTCCCGAGATGGCAACAGTCACATCTTCTCCGGTCCTTACCGAAGAAGGATTCGCAGCAACCTCCAGGCGAATGCGAGGCGGGACGAACTCCTCAACAAGGAAGACTTTTTCCGCAAGGAGGGTCTTCCCATCGGGAAGGGAAAGCGAAAGGGTATAGGCACCTGTTGGGGCGTTCTCGGGGATGGCAAAGGCGAGCGTTGCGCTTCCCTGGGAGGACAGCGTCTCGGTGATCTCTCCTATACTTCGACCAAGGGGGTTCCTGACCACAAACTTCACGGGAAAACTCGGGGGAAGGGAGAATTGCGGTCCCCGGACGATGGCCTGGGCACGGAGTTCTTCCCCAGGCCGGAAAACTCCCCGGGGGAGAAAGAGGAAGGCCTCGTAGCCTTTGCGCAGGTACTCTTTCCCCGTGACATCAAACCCTGAGGTGGCAAAAAGCTCTCCCTCTAAGGTCACAAAGGAAAGGTCCCTTTCCGTTTGAACGGTCACGATGTAAGGGGTTTCCTTCTCACCCCAGGGAACGTCCCGAGTACCGAGGAAAACCCCTTCTTCGTTGCAGGTCCCCTCGAAGAGGAGCTGGTTAGTCCGGGAGAAAACCTTGACCCAGGCTCCGGAAAGGGGAGAACCGTCACTCAGAGAATTGGCCCAGACGAGAATCCCCTGGGGGAAAACCTTCGCCACAATGCCGATATCGGTGAAGGCAAAGAGGTACTCCGCAAAGGCCCAACCATTTTCGCTTGCATCCTGGGCAACAAGGAGATACGTCCCTTTGCGGCCTCCGGTGAGACGAACAAGGTCTATGGCTTTCCGAGCCAAGGTATTCGGGGGGCTATCGTTGAAAACGGTATCCTCCCGGACAAGCTCTCCCAAGGCCTGAGCAGGAACCTGAGGGAGATTGGCTAAGGCAATGGGAATATTGTTGTCGTAGAGCCGCCAGAGCGTAAGCCGTACCTTCGGGACGTTCACAAGGGTTACGGGGATTCGAGCCCCCAGGGAAGAACTCACGTAAAGCCCCGCAACCGGGAAGGATATGGATGGGTAGAGGTCCGGGATAATAACCGCCTGAGTGAAGTCGGAAAGGAGTTTTGCACCGTTTCTGGCCTGTGCTCCTTTCTTCACCGTGATGACTTTTCGTTCCCGCGGCAGGAAGGGCCCGACAACGGCGAAACCCCCGTAGCTTCGGCGAACGGTGAATGGACCTTCAGGAGTCACCTGAATGAAAGGGGTAAGCTGTTCTGGATCAACAGGAGTCGAGGTATTGAAGGCGATGACACACCGCTCAGGCGATTCAAAGTACACGTAGTACCCAAGAATCTCAAAGGCATACGTTGCCGTAATCACTTTCCGGTACACACTCTCAAGGCCAAGGGGTCCTCGCTCGCTTGTGAGCCCCTCGGTAATTTCCACCGTGAGGGTCGGGCTTTCAAGAGGCGCTGTGGTCACGTAGAGGCGGGTACTTGCCGGACCAAGGGGAAGAGAATAGGGAATCTCGTTTCCCTCAGGGCCAAAAAGCACAAGGAATCCCCGAAGCTTTTGAGGTAGCACCGGTAAGGAAAAGGAACACTCAAGAACGACCCCGCCTTCCGTGGTGTAGTCCACTTGCTTCACGTCAATGACTCGAAGAGGTTCCGTGAAGAGAGTGAAATCGTGCCGTCCCGCAAGGAGCCTCCCCCGCACATCGCGGAAATCATCCCGAAAGCGGAAGGCATACCGCGTCGCCTCCTGAAAAGCCCCCTTGGGTTTGAGGACCAGAGTCCTCTTGTCCTCCCAGAGGAACTGCCCCGAGATTGGTGGGGTGATGGAGAGGGGAAGGAGGGAGAAAACCTTTGAAACTCCTACTTCCTCTACCGGCACG
>JACIZN010000006.1 GCA_014359405.1 Candidatus Caldatribacterium sp. | reverse complement strand
ACTTCGCCGGGGACGCCCGGGTGTCCGACCGCAACGGCAACGGCGTGCTGGACCCCCAGGACCTCATAAGGGGAATGCTCTCGCAGGAGAGCTCAACACCACTTTTCCCTATTCTGTCCTCAACCCGATACCCCATCTTTTCGAGCGTCTTCAATTCTTCAGCGCTTATCTTTCCCACGTACCCTGTAACAGGTGCAACAGCTTCTCCGAGCGCATAGTTTCGCACCGGATAAGCTTCGATGAGAACCCCCGGCAGGATTTCTCTATTTTCCTCAATCCTCACGACATCTTCAAGGGGTACATCCTCAAGGAGCACGATTTCCCCTGCTGCTCGCTCCCTCAAGGAAAAGGAGAGGTGCTTTCCCAGAACTTTCTCAATACGCTGGAGGATGACCTCTTTCTCCTCACTTCCGACAAGAAAGACCAACCGGAAGCGGGGAGTATCCTTTGCAAGGCAGATCCCATTCCGGTCCAAGACATTCCCTCGAAGGGCCTGCAGGAGAACAGTACGGACCCTGTTCCGTTCCGAACGCTCTTGAAACCATTCGGTTCGGAGAACAGAGAGGTACCAGAGACGGATGGAGAGAATGCAAAAGAGGGCAATCCCAAACCAAAGGAGCAGGGAAACCCTCTGGCGAATTTTCTCTCCCATTTCCTCATTCCACATGGTACTTCCCCCAGCGCAACCACGCAAAGAAGAGGAAAAGACCAAGGAACACACTGACAGCCTTCCCCAAAAGGACCCAAGGAACGGCGAAACTCCCCGAGCCGGTGACAGGTAAAACCACAAAGCGTTCCAGAAGGAACTCTAAGAACGGATAGAGGGCAAAGAATACCGCAAGTGATACGGTTCCCCGAGAAAACACTTCTATCCAGAGGAGAGCAATCCCAAGGAGGAATGAAACCCTGAAAAGCCACAATCCGAATGGAGAAAAGGAGAGCACCTCAAGAAGAAAGGCACCTCCCAGAAGAAGAGAAAGACGAAAGGCAAAGCGTTCTCCAGTGTACAAGAAAAACATCCCTCCTGGGAGGAGCACATTCACATAGTGGAAGAGGGGCAAAAACAAGGAAAGGAAAGAAACGCAGAGGAACTCAAGGAGAAAGAGAAAGATAATGATGAGAACATCAACCCAGGCCTTCATCGGATCACAAACACTCTTCCCAGTCTCGAGAAATCACAGCTCGGTTCCACAACAATCTCCTTGAAGAGGTCCCCCGGACGTTCCTGAACTTTACTGACTCTTCCCACTATGATACCCCGAGGGACTTTCTCGCCGAGGCCCGAGGTAATGATGAGATCCCCTTCTGCAACTTGGGAATCTCTGGGGATATACTTTACGGTGCACGTTCCCCTGCCATCACCGGAAAGAACTCCGAGATCTCGAGTGCGCTGCACAAGAACCCCCAGGGCAAGAGAAGGGCTAAGGAGGAGCCGAACCTCAGCGTAACGAGGGTATACTCGCTCCACTCGTCCAACCATGCCCTGGTACGTGACGACTGCCAGTCCTACCGTAACCCCATCCTCTCCCCCTCGGTCAATGGTGATGCTCCCAAGCCAGTCGTAAGGGTTTCTCCCAATAACCTGGGCGGGAATAACCTCAAAAGAGAAGCGTTCTTCAATGCGTGTTGCCTCAATCTCCATTCGAAGCCGCTCAAGCTCTTCTTCAAGGAGTACCTTCTCTCCCCGTACCTGTCCAAGCTCTTCCTTGAGGCGTGCGTTTTCCTCAAGGAGCATCCTTTTTTCCTTAAAGAGCTCTCCCCAGGAACGGAAGAGATTGTACACCACAAGCCCTCCTCGGTAGAGTGGAAAGGCAAGGAAACGAATGCCTCGGATATCTTTCCCCTCGGGTAAGCGAGTTACGGTAACCATAATCTGCAAGGATACGAAAAAGAGCACTGCAAGGAACAAGACTTTACGTTTCATGGGTAGCCTCAAAAAGTTCCCGCATTTTCGGAGAAAGAAACACCGAACCGTCTTTTCTTACTGCAAGCACAGCAACTTCGGGAAACTCCTCAAGGATGTGAGAGAGAAAGGCTTCATCCCCTGCCATAATCACCGTGGACAGGACATCTGCAAGGGTACCCTGCGGAGCAACCACCGTAACACTTATGAAGGTTTCTCCAGGATACCCATTCCGAGGATTCAGGATGTGGTGGTACCTTCTTCCGTTCTCTTCAAAGAACCGGAAGTAGTCCGCCGAGGTTGAAACACAGAGGTCCCGTATCCGTACCCGTCCAAGGAGCCCTTCCCTCCGGGGATGGAGAATGCCCACCCTCCATACTTTTCCCGATCCAAAGACCGTCCCCCCTGCGTTGATGAGAAAGGATTCCACGTTTCTCTCCCTAAGGAAACGGACAAGGAGGTCCACAAAGTACCCTTTAGCAATGCCCCCAAGATCAAGCTTTGCCTCTCCTTTCCGGAGCACCGCTTTTTCCTTTCTGTCGAACATTATAGTACTTTCTCGGATGTTCTTGAGTTCTCGCTCAAGGTCCTGGGGATCGGGAACATGGGGCTTTCCAGAAAACCCCCAGAGATCCATGAGACCTCCAATCAGAGGACAGAACATGCCTTTCGTTTTCTCCGAGAGGGCAAATGCCTCTTCCAAAAGGTGGAATGTCTCCGCATCGAGGGGAACCCAAGAGTTGGAGGTATGATTAATGCGCGCTATGGAACTCTGAGGAGAGAAGCGATTCCAGAGGCTATTGTACCGGTGAACGAGAAGGGCGATTTCGGAAAAAAGGGAGGCATCTCTTCTTGGAAGTTCCACCTCGATGAAGGTATCAAAGCCAAGGAAGGTTTTCCGCAAAAAGGTTTCAGAAGAAAGGTGAAAGACGACCAAGACTCCTCCGGCTGCAAGGAGTAGCCATCTCAGGAGAGCACGAAGGGGAGATCGGCTCCACAGAAGCGACATCGGGTCCCATCAAGGCCCACAACCCGAGTAGTGTATCCATGCCGGACAACAACTACCTTACCACAGGAGGGGCAAAAGGTCGAGCTTTTCTCCTCATCCCATACATTTCCAAGGTATACAAAATGCAGTTTTTCCCGGGCTATCGCGAAAGCTTCCTCCAAAAAACCAAGAGAGGTTGGGGAATGGGAGAGTTTATAGGCTGGGAAATACCTGGAAATGTGCAGCGGAATAGAGGGAGAGAGATTCGCCACCCAGTCAACGAGCCTCTGCACTCCCTCCAGGGTATCATTGAGCCCTGTTACCACAAGATGCGTAAGTTCCACATGAACGCCTGCTTTCCAGGAGATTTCAATGGTAGAGAGAACGGGAGAGAGTCGAGCCTTGCAGTGGTGCCTGTAGAAGCTTTCGTCTATGGATTTGAGGTCGATGTTCAGGGCATCAACAAGGGGAAGGAGCTTCACCAGGGGTTCCCTTTCTACATATCCGTTGGTTACAAGGACGTTCTTCAACCCCTCTTTTCGGAAGAGCAACGCCACATCGTGCACAAATTCCCACCATATGAAAGGCTCGTTGTAGGTGAAGGAAATCCCAATAGATTGTTCCCTCTTTGCAATTTCAAGGAGTGCTTCAGGGGTAACCTCATGGAGTGGGAAGTCACCAAATCCAACCTGAGAAATCTGCCAGTTCTGACAGAAAGGGCATTGAAAGTTACACCCCACGCTGCCAATGGAGAGAATCCTGCTCCCAGGGCAGAAATGGTACAAAGGCTTCTTTTCAATAGGGTCAATGGCAATGGAAGAGACCTTTCCATACGTGAGGGCGTAAAGGGTTCCATCTGTGTTTTTCCGAACACGGCATATACCGGTTCTTCCCTCGGGGATACGGCAGTGATGGGGACAGAGGAGACAGGTGACTTCATGATTACTCCTCTCAAAGAACCGTGCTTCCTTCATGAGTCCTTTTCTCTGTACCGTTCAACCGTGAAGCGGTACACTGTCACCGGTTCCCGGGGGGTTATACCTGCCTTCATCGACGCAATACGAATCTGCTCCTCCACCGTGTCTACCCCCTCAATGTCAGGAAGGAGCAACCCTCTCTTCCATCCACTCTCCACAATCACACCGTACTTTTTAGGGTCAAGGCTTGCGAGATCTGTTACCGGCTCAGGAGGGCTCAGGATATCGACCGAAATGGTAAGAGCATCGAGTTCCTCGAGGGTCACAGGGGGGAAACGGGGGTCTTGCGTTGCTGCACTCACCGCATTGTGGGTAATCTCCTCAGCAATGTTCTCCTGCTGGGGAAGATATGTTCCGATACACCCCCGCAATGCCTTTCCCCTCTTCAAGGATACAAAAACGCCCCGACGCTCCTGGTACAAACGGGGATGGAGGTCTAAAGGAACAGGAAGGTACTTCCTGTTCCTCAGGTAATAGGCGATGGCTTCACGGGCAAGGTGCACGACGTCTCTTTGGAAACGGTCCTCGTCACCCATGGCCTTTTCCGGTTCTCCCTAAAAACCTTCGTCCAATGACCACCGCTTGCCAGTCGTCGAAACTCCTGGATGAAAAAAGGAAACTCAAGAAAGCGACCACCCTTTTCCATCCTCGAATACGGCACTCCTTAAGGTACAACCGTCGCGCCTCTTCTGAGCTCCCCCGTTCATCCACACGGTGGACTCGAAACCCCATGCGTTCAAGGAGAGGGAGTACAGCAGCACTCCCTGTACCCCCTCCCAGAACGGCTTCCTCAAGATTATACCGTTTCTTGAGTTCCCCGATGATTTCCTCTACCTCCCCAAGAGGGGAAACCCTTTGGAAAACCACGCTCCCATCTCTTCTGAGGATTGCGATTCCCACCTTCTCCCGTCCCGGATCAAGCGCAAGGAGAAAACTACATCCGTTCCCGGGGAACATAGTGGGTGTGGAGGAGATGGTGCGCCCGTTCTCCATTCGGTTCACCCAGGAACTCCTCATAGAGACGCTTGATGGCCGGGTTCTCATGGGACTTCCGCAACGGCAAACTTCGGTCAACCTGGTAAATGGCTTCAATACGCTTCATACGAATCTCGAGATTGGTTGGAATGGGCTGTCCACCGCCACCGATGCATCCTCCAGGACAGGCCATGATTTCGATGAAGTGGTACTTGGAGCGACCCGCCTTCACCTCATCGAGCACTTTCCGGGCATTACCAAGACCATGGGCAACAGCCACATGGACCTCCATACCGTTGATATCGACAGTTGCCTCCTTTACCCCGTCCATACCCCGGACACTGTAGAAATCAACCTTTTCAAGCGTTTTCCCGGTGAGAATCTCGTAGACCGAGCGAAGTGCAGCCTCCATGACTCCACCGGTAGCTCCAAAGACCGCCGCGGCTCCGGTGGAAATGCCCAAGGGGTCGTCGAAATCTTCTTCAGGCATTTCCCGAAGGTCGATGCCCTTCTCCTTCAACATGCGTGCTGCCTCTCTTGTGGTGAGGGAAAAGTCTACGTCCTGGAACCCGCTGGCTCGCATCTCATCCCGCTGGCACTCAAACTTCTTCGCCGTGCACGGCATGATGGAAACAACGACCATATTTTGAGGATCAATGCCTAATTTCTGGGCGTAGTATGTCTTAGCCACTGCACCGAACATCTGTTGAGGAGACTTACAGGTTGAAACGTTCTCCATGAGCTCCGGATAGAAATGCTCCATGAACTTAATCCACCCAGGGCTACAGGAGGTGATGAGTGGGAGCTTACCACCCTGTTTCAAGCGAGCAATGAACTCGTGGCCCTCCTCAATAATGGTGAGATCGGCGGCAAAGTTCGTGTCGAAAACCTTGTCAAACCCAAGACGGCGGAAGGCTGCAACCATTTTCCCGGTCGTAACAGTCCCCGGTGGAAGGCCAAAAGGTTCACCGATACTCACACGAATGGCAGGAGCGGTCTGAAGAATGACAAACTTCTCCGGATCGTTAATGGCTTCCCAGACCATTTCCACATGGCTTACCTCAGAGAGTGCCCCTGTTGGGCAGGCGAGAATGCACTGACCGCAGTTCACACAGACGCTTTCTCCAAGGGGCAGCCCAAGAGAGGGACTGATAACAGTCTCAAATCCCCGATTGGCAAAATCAATCGCACAAACTGTCTGAACCTCTCGACAGGTACGGACACAGCGTCCACAGAGAATGCAACGGTTCGGGTCCCTTTTTACCGAGGGGCTACTCCGATCCACTTCGTAGACCTTGCGCTCTCCTTGGAAACGAATTTCTCGAACCCCAAACTGGTACGCAAGATCCTGCAATTCACAGGACCCATTTCGGTCACAGAGCTGGCAGTCGAGAGGATGGTTGGAGAGGAGAAGTTCAAGGTTTGTCTTTCGGGCCTCTCGGACTTTCTTTGAAGAAGTCCAGATTTTCATTCCCTCTCGAACAGGAGTAACGCAGGAAGCTACGAGATTCGGCTGTCCTTCGACCTCGACCACGCAAATGCGGCAACCACCCCATGGACTGAGGCCTTCAAAGTAACAGAGGGTGGGAATATGGAGGCCTTCCATGCGGCAAGCTTCAAGAATCGTAACTCCCTCAGGAACCCGCACTTCCCGACCGTCAAGGTAAATAGTCACAAGGGATACTGCTTGAGCCTTTTCCTTCATTTCGCCGATAGTCTTTGCCATCTGCCGTTCACTCCCCACTATATCCGTACGGTTTTCTTGACTTGGGATTTCGATTTCATTGCACAGATGCCCTTCGGACATCGCTTTTCCCGAACATGGACCTCAAATTCATCTTGGAAGAACTCAAGGCATCGCAGGAGAGGATTCGGAGCAGCCTGTCCAAGGCCACAAAAGGCCGTTGCCTTCATGTTATATCCCAGGTGGCGGAGCTTCTCCAAGTCCTCAGGAGTTCCCAGACCCTCCGCGATACGCTCAAGGATATCGACAACGCGCTTATTCCCCACGCGACAGGGTGTGCACTTCCCACAGGACTCATGAAGGAAGAATTCAGCGAAGTTTTTCACCACGTCGACAATGCAGTGGGTATCGTCAATAACGGTAAGCGCCCCTGAACCAAGGGCGGAGTTGTACCGGGGAAGGGTATCAAAGGCCATGGGAACCTCAAGGAGGTCCGGTGTCATCGTACCTCCAGAAGGACCGCCAGTCTGTACAAGTTTCAGGCCGTGTCCTCCTCGGATTCCCCCACCAATTTCAAAGACAAGTTCCCGCAGGGTGATTCCCATGGGGACCTCGACAAGACCGAGGTTGTTCACATTCCCGGTGAGCGTAAAGACCTTGGTCCCGGGACAAGTCGGGGTACCGATGCTGCGGAACCACTCTGCTCCGTTGAGGATGATGGGAGGGATGTTCGCCAAGGTCTCGACATTGTTGATAACCGTTGGTTTTCCCCAAAGGCCCTTTTGGGGCGGATAAGGTGGCTTTACCCGTGGTTCTCCCCGTTTCCCTTCGATGGACTCAAGGAGTGCCGTCTCTTCTCCGCAAACGTAAGCCCCAGCTCCTTTTCGTATCTTCACATCGAAGGAGAAAGAGGTACCGAGAATCTTTTCCCCAAGGAGTCCCCGTTCTCTTGCCTGAGCAATAGCCACCTCAAGATGCCTGATGCTTTGGGGGTACTCCGCCCGGACGTAGATGTACCCTTCCTTTGCTCCGACGGCATATCCAGCAATGGCCATGGCCTCAAGGACGGAGTGGGGATCGCCCTCGAGAATCAGGCGGTCCTTGAAAGTACCCGGTTCTCCCTCATCAGCATTGCACACGATGTACTTCTCTTCTCCATCAGCCTTTCTTGTGAACTCCCACTTGAGGCCGGTGGGGAACCCTGCGCCACCTCGTCCCTGGAGACCGGACCGCTTCACCACTTCGATGACTTCCTCGGGAGTCATCTCGGTGAGGACCTTGGCAAGGGCCATGTACCCGTCTCGAGCGATGTACTCCTCGATGTTCAGGGGATCGATGAGGCCACAGTTTCGGAGAACTACCCGCTTCTCCTTTGCCGCAGGAGAAGGAGGAAGAAAGGCTGCTACCTCCCGTCCCCGCTCGCCTAAGAAAAGGAGATCCTTTACCACCCGTCCTTTCAAGAGGTGCTCTTCTACGATTCTACGTACGTCCTGCACCTTTACCGGAGCGTACACAACGTTGTCAGGGTATACAGCAACAAATGGAGAAGGAATGGCGGCACCGAAACTGCCCGTCTCCAGAACCTTAACCTCGTTTTGGAGCCCCAAACGGGCAATTTCTCGCTCCAGTTGTTCCTTAACCTGGGCTGCCCCCAGGGCTATGGAGTTACTCGTCACTTCTACGAGAACATGTGCACGGTACAGCATTCCGGTACCTCCTCAGTCCCGGTAGATTGCGAGGACCTCCCGAATTCGGTCCTCGGTAAGATTCCCATACGTGACGTCATTAATCATCATTGCCGGCGCAACACCACAGACACCAAGACAACTCGTAACTTCGAGGGTGAACTTCCCGTCTTTTGTGGTCTGTCCTTCTCGGATTCCGAGTTCTCTCTTCAGAGCCTCAAGGACATTCGTTGCCCCTCGAACGTGGCAGGGTGTGCTCTTGCAGACCCGGATGACGTACTTCCCAACCGGCTTTGTTTCCAAAAATGCATAGAACGTAGCAACGCCGTAGACCGTACTTGAGGGGATATCGAGACGTTTTGCAATATATCCCAAAACGTCCTTGGGGAGATACCCCCACTTCTCCTGCACCTCTTCGAGGATGCAGAGTAGCGGAGTCCTTTCCTCCTGGTGCTTGGCAATGATTTCTTCAATATCCTGGTACACAAACTCCATCAGCTTCCCTCCTCTGCAAGGGCCATTTCCTGATACCGTTTTATAACTTTCTCAAGATCACACCGGAGGCACCGGGCAGCTTCCTTCCGTACATCTTCTTCATCAAGGCAGAGTTTCACCTCTGCAAAGCCACAAATCCGCTCCGTAACGGGAAGCTCTGGTGGATGAACTCGTGGGATTTCCTCAAGCACTGGAGGTTCCTCAATGACCCTGGGTCGCTCAGGACGGATAACCACCTCTTCCTCTTCTTTCTTCTTTCTGCAGAGGTAATCATGAATGCTATGGGCCGCTTTCTTCCCAAGAGCCATGGCATGGACCACCGTGGCTTCCTGCCCTATGGCATCTCCTCCGGCAAAGACACCCTCAAGAGAGGTAGCAAGAGTGTACCGATTCACCTTGATATTTCCCCGCGTATCAAGCTCAAGGCCTTCAGCAATGCCTGAGAGATCCGGCTTCTGTCCCACCGCACTCACCACAAGATCACACTCAAGGAAAAGCTCTGCACCCTCGATGGGAACCGGTCTTCGTCGACCACTTCTATCGAACTCTCCAAGACGCATCCTCTGGAAACGGATCCCTCGGACTTTACCGTTCTCCCCCACTACCTCTAAAGGAGCAACGAGGAAGTGGAAGATAACGCCTTCTTTCTCAGCATCTTCAATTTCCTCAGGAATAGCAGGCATTTCGCTTTTTGTGCGACGATAGGCTACGTGCACTTCAGCTCCAAGGCGAAGCAGCGTCCTTGCAGCATCCATCGCCGCATTTCCTCCTCCCACGACAACTGCCTTCTTTGGTTTTGGAACCTCCCCACCGAGGTTCACCCGCTTCAGGAGTTCTAAGGCAGGCACGACTCCGTCGAGATCCTCACCAGGTATGCCAAGAGGAACGTTTTTCCAGGCTCCGATTCCAAGGAAAACGGCGTCGAATTTCTCTCGGAGCTCAGAGAGAGTAAAGTCCCTTCCCAAGGCCTTGTTGCACTCAATACGTACTCCCATGGCCCGTATCTGGGCAAGGTCGTACTCCAAGGCCTCCCGGGGGAGACGGTACGGAGGAATACCTGCTGCGAGCATCCCGCCCGCCACAGGAAGAGCCTCAAACACTGTCACATCGTAACCAAAACGGGCAAGATAGTACGCGCAGGTGAGGCCTGCAGGGCCCGAACCAACTATGGCTACAGAGGCATCGCGTTTCTTCTCAAGAAGAACCGGAAGGGCAATGCGATTCCTCCGGGCGTAATCGGCCACGAATCGCTTGATGTCGTCAATAGCCACAGGTTCATCGAGTTGCCCCCTCCGGCACTTTGACTCGCAGGGTCTGTGGCAAACTCGACCGCATACCGAAGGAAGGGATAACTTGAAGGGCTCCGATGTAGTCGCCCTCTTTCACCAAAGCCACGTACGCAGGGATATCGATTCCCAGAGGACAGGCATGCTGGCAAGGAGCCCGGAAAAGGGCACGGCAAACCACTGCAGGGCAACGTTTCTCCCGAATATGGGCTTCGTACTCATCGCGGAAGTACCGAAGGGTACTCAGAACAGGGTTCGGGGCCGTTTGTCCAAGCCCACAGAGCGCCGTAGACTTAATCTGCTCGGCAAGATCCTCTAAGAGCTCAATATCTCCCTCTCTTCCTTCCCCGGCTACGATGCGCTCAAGAATCTCAAGCATTCGTTTTGCCCCGATACGGCAAGGTGTGCACTTTCCGCAGGACTCGTCCTGGACAAACTCGAGGAAGAAACGGGCAAGGTCCACCATGCAGGTGTCCTCATCCATTACGATGAGCCCTCCGGAACCCATGATGGCGCCGAGCTCTTTCAGAGAATCGTAATCAATCCGCACATTCAAGTGTTCCACAGGGATGCAGCCCCCGGAGGGACCACCAATCTGGACAGCCTTGAGTTTCTTCCCGTCCCTTATTCCACCACCAAGGTCGTACACTATCTCACCAAGCGTGATTCCCATGGGAACCTCAACGAGCCCGGTGTTCACCACATCTCCTGCCAGAGCGAAGACCTTGGTCCCTTTGCTGCCTTCTGTCCCGATGCTTCGGAACCACTCTGCACCGTTGAGGATGATGGGAGGAATGTTCGCATACGTCTCAACGTTGTTAATGACCGTTGGTTGCCCCCAAAGACCCTGTTGCGCAGGGAACGGTGGCTTGGGACGAGGCATTCCACGTTTGCCCTCAACAGAGGCAATGAGGGCTGTTTCCTCTCCACAAACGAAGGCTCCCGCACCGATACGAATTTCAATGTCAAAGGAAAAATCCGTACCGAGGATGTTCTTTCCCAAGAGACCGTATGCTCGTGCCTGTTCAATGGCATGCTGCAAGCGCTCTACCGCAAGAGGGTACTCTGCCCGGACGTAGATGTACCCTTCCTTTGCTCCGACGGCATATCCAGCAATGGCCATGGCTTCAAGAACGGAGTGGGGATCGCCTTCGAGAATGCTCCGATCCATGAAGGCTCCAGGATCGCCCTCATCAGCATTACAAATGACGTACTTTCGTGAACCCTTTGCCTTTCTTGTGAACTCCCACTTGAGACCCGTGGGGAACCCTGCGCCACCTCGTCCTCGAAGGCCAGATTGTTTCACCACTTCGATGACTTCCTCGGGAGTCATCTCGGCGAGGACCTTGGCAAGGGCCATGTACCCGTCTCGAGCGATGTACTCCTCGATGTTCAGGGGATCGATGAGGCCACAGTTTCGGAGAGCGATTTTCTTCTGCTTTTCAAAGAAAGCAATCTCCCGAAGGAACTTTTTCCGTTCTTCTTGCGGCGGCTGGTACAAGAGGCGTTCGACCACTCGCCCCTTCAAGAGGTGCTCCTCCACAATGTCCTTTGCATCCTCAGGAGTGAGTTTCTGGTAGAAAACCCCTTCGGGGTAAATGATGGCCAAGGGTCCGAGGTTACATGGACCGACACAACCGGTCTCGATGAGACGGACTTCCCCCTCAAGACCGTTCTTCTGCATTTCTCGAAGGAGTGCCTCTTTAACCCGAAGAGCCCCTGAGGAAATGCACGCTGCTCCAGCGCAAAGAAGTATCTGGTTACGCTCTAAACTCGCCATATCCTCTCCTCCCAGAATTACCGCTCAGTGTGCACAACCCATTCCCCTACTATCTGTCCATTGACGAGGTGAGAAGCCACGATTTGGCGGGCCTTTTCAGGGGTAAGGTCTCCGTAAAGAACACGCTCTGTCCCCTTTTCCACGCTGACAATAGGCTCTCGATCGCAGAGCCCAATGCATCCTGCCTGAGTGACCAAAACATTGGTCAGATTCCTCTTCGCTACTTCGTCGAGAATTGCCGCCATGACCTGCCGCGCTCCAGCTGCGATGCCGCACGTTCCCATATGGACAGTTACCTTGTACTCTGCTTTTCCCTCACGCAGGAAAGCCCTCTTCTGGGCCTCTTCCTTGATCCTTTTGAGGTCTTCAATGCTTGTAATTTTCACTTCCCTTTCCCTCCCTCAGTAAGTTCTCTTGGTAGGCAATCCAATCCCGCAAAGAAGCGATGAGCATGCTATTTCCCTCAAGGCTTTTGACACCCAGTTCCTCAAAAATCTCACGACTGTTGAAAGACCACGAACGTCCGTCGATCTCGTGGGAGAATACAAATTCCACCTCTGGGTGCGAGGCAAGAAGAACAAAGAGGGTTTCCGGAAGGTTCCCCAAAGGAGGAAGATCGATATGGCTTTTCTGGAACGTCACCTTTACCCTCGTTCCTCTCCCTTTTTCTGAAGAGATTTCAAGGTGCCCACCACACTGAGCGCTCAGCTGAGCAACAAGGGGGAGCCCAATGCCAATCTTCTTTCCCTTTGTTGAGAAGAAGGGGTCAAGAGCCCGCCTCTTTGTCTCTTCGTCCATTCCTACCCCATCGTCCTCAATGGTAATCTCGAGGAGATCCCTCTGCGAGTCCTCGCGAACCGAAATCACAACCCGCCGTGCCCCCGCTCGAAGAGCATTCTCCACAAGATCGAGAATGTGCAACGAGAGTTCCTTCACAGGGTTCTACTCGTAGTTCTTGAGAATCTCCAGAACCTGCGACGGATTCACCCGTTTGTGGATGTCATTGTCCACACGCATGACCGGAGCAAGTCCGCATGCACCGGCGCACCGCATGACCTCGAGAGAAAAGCGACCGTCTGGTGTTACACCTCCGATGTCCACCTGGAGCTCTTTTCGGAGACGCTCGAGGATTTCTTGTCCACCGCGGACGTAGCATGCGGTTCCCAGACACACCTGGATGACGTGTTTTCCCCGGGGTTTCATCGAGAAAAAGTGGTAGAAGGTTACTACGCCGTACACCTCGCTCAAAGGAACATCGAGAGCTCGAGAAACTTTCTTCAAGGCCCAGGGGGGCAGATATCCAAGGAGGTTCTGCACGCTGTGCAACGCCTGGATGAGCATCCCGGGCTTACCCCGAAAGTTCTCGAGAACCTGCTCGAGGAGTTCCTCCTGTTCTCTGGAAGCTTGCTCTGCTACTACCTGTGGCATTGTCCTTCCTCCCACAAAAAGTGCGTTTTTTCATATTATAAACCAAGGTAGGAAACGTCTCAATAGAGAATTTTTGCGAAACTGCCAGTTCGCCACAGAATCTTTTCGTGACTTTCTGTCACGAAATCCCAGGCACTCGACGCTCAACGGGAATTCCTTTACACCTCAATTTTCTCCTCTGCTACGAGACGACGAAGTTTCAGAGTTCCATTTTCGAGGTATACCTCAATGGTATCGCCAGGCTGAAAGGTACCACGAATGAGCTCAGCCGAGAGAGGACTCTCTATGGTCCTCTGGATGAGCCGCCGCAGTGGCCGAGCCCCAAAATCAGGGTCATACCCTTGCTCGGCAAGGTAATCTTGGGCTTCTTCGGTGAGCATGATGTCCATATTCTGTTCTTTGAGACGCTTCCTGAGCCGCGCAATGAGGAGGTTCACGATTTCCTTGATTTCCTTCTTCCCCAAAGGATGGAAAACAATGATTTCATCGATGCGGTTTACGAACTCCGGCCTGAAGTAGCGGTGCACTTCCTCAAGAACCCGTTCCTTTACCCGCTTGATTTCCTCCCTGTTCTCGGGATTGAGACCTCGGAAGTAATGGCTCCCGAGATTAGAGGTCATGATAACAACGGTATTCGAGAAGTCTACGGTTCTCCCTTGGCCATCCGTAAGGCGACCATCATCGAGAATTTGGAGGAAGATGTTGAACACATCAGGGTGGGCTTTCTCGACTTCGTCAAAGAGAATGACCTGGTAGGGTCTACGGCGCACAACCTCGGTGAGTTGTCCCCCCTCTTCATACCCTACGTATCCTGGAGGCGCACCGATGAGGCGGGAAACGGAGTGTTTTTCCATGTACTCGGACATATCGATGCGCAGGAGTGCTCCTTCATCCCCGAAGAGAAACTCAGCCAGAGCCTTGGCGAGTTCTGTCTTCCCTACCCCGGTGGGACCGAGAAAGAGAAAAGAACCAATGGGGCGTCGTCCCTCCGATATACCTGCTCGCGAACGACGAATGGCTTCCGCCACTGCGTGAACGGCTTCCTCCTGATCGACGACTCTTCTGTGAAGTTCCTCCTCCATGTTGAGGAGCTTCTTGCGTTCCTCCTCAAGGAGCTTTGCCACCGGAATCCCGGTCCAGCTTGAAACAACCTCGGCAATATCCTCCTCTGTCACGACCTCTTTTAGAGATCTCTGCCTGAGCCACTTTTCCTTTTCCTCCTGGTATCTCTTTTGCAGGGCCTCCGCCTCGTCTCGGAGACGTGCTGCCTTCTCATACTCCTGAGCCTGCACGGCTGCCATACCTTCTTTTGCTAACTGCTGGAGGCGTTCCTCCATTTCTCGCAATTCCTGGGGAACACTCTCCATCTCGATTCGCTTCTTGCTTGCTGCCTCATCCATGAGATCAATGGCCTTGTCCGGCAGGAACCGATCCGTAATGTACTTACTCGCAAGTTCACAGGCAGCACAGATGGCTTCATCGCTGATTTTTACCTTGTGATGTGCCTCATACCGGTCCCGCAAGCCCCGGAGAATTTCCTTTGTCTCCTCAACGGTTGGTTCACTCACGTACACCGGCTGGAATCTCCGCTCAAGAGCAGGGTCCTTTTCAATGTACTTCCGGTACTCATCAAGTGTGGTTGCTCCGATGCAGCGGAGTTCACCACGGGCAAGGGCAGGTTTCAGGAGATTCGCCGCATCTATAGCCCCCTCTGCAGCACCTGCTCCTACCACAGTGTGGAGTTCGTCGATGAAAAGGATAATCTTTCCCTCGGATTTCTGGACTTCCTCGAGCACCGCCTTGAGACGTTCCTCGAACTCTCCCCGGAACTTTGCCCCTGCAAGGAGTGCTCCCATGTCGAGGGCGATTATCCTCTTGTTCTTAAGGTTTTCCGGTACCTCTCCTCGGACGATTTTTTGGGCAAGACCCTCAACGATGGCTGTTTTTCCGACTCCTGGGTCTCCTATGAGTACGGGATTGTTCTTAGTCTTTCGACTGAGAATTTGGATAACCCTCCGAATTTCCTCCTCCCGGCCGATAACCGGGTCGAGTTTTCCTTCTCGAGCAAGTTGCGTAAGATCCCGTCCATACCGTTCCAAGGCCATGTACTTTCCCTCGGCATGGGGGTCTTCGACGCGCCGATGCCCGCGAATCTCTCGAAGGGCTCGGTAAATCTTTTCCACCTCAATACCATGGGATCGAAGAATGCGGTAACTTACCCCTGTTTCTTCTCGAACAATGGCAATGAGGAGATGCTCCACTCCAACGTATTCATCCTTGAGGCGCTTGGCTTCTTCTTCTGCCCCACTCAGCACAGACTTAGCCCGGGGGGTAATGTAGATTTGCACCTCTTGTGATCCCTGGTAGTAAATTTTCGGATATCGCTCGAGGGCTTCCTCAAGCTCTCGCTCAAGGACCCTGGGGTTGACTCCACAGCGCTCAATAATCTGTGGAGCAAGACCCTCTGGTTGTTTTAAAAGGGCAAGTAAGAGATGCTCCACATCGAGCTGATTGTGATGGTACTCAAGAAGGAGATCCTGTGCTAAGGCAATGGCCTCCTTGGCTTTCTCGGTGAACTGATCAAACCTCATTCCCACTATCCTCCCTTCTCTGCCGCTCGAGCTCTTCCTTTTCCCGCCGGAGTTTCTCAAGCTGGTCACTCAACCTCAGGATGATTTCAACTCCCGCGAGGTTCACTCCCATGTCCTGCGTAAGGACCTTAATACGCCGGATACGCTCCACATCACTTCGGGTATAGAAACGAACGTTTCCTTTCCCCCGCTTCGGGGTGATAAGACCAACCCGCTCGTAGTAGCGGAGCGTCTGAGGATGCACCTGAGTCATCTCCGCCACAACTCCAATGGTCAAGTACTCCGCTTCCTGCGGAGACTTCTGTCGCATAATCCGTACCCCCTTCACGCACTGAGGAGATGTCGCCTTGGATTATCCTTTCGAAGGGCCGCAAGCTCTCGAAGGAGCTCTTTCTCCCGCTCCGTAAGCCCTTGAGGAACCACTACCTGAACCTTCACGAGCTGATCCCCTCGACCGTGGTTATCTCTCCTCGGAAACCCCAATCCTCGGAGGCGGAATACCGTACCATTCTGAGTCTCCGGAGGAATCCTCATGCGAACTTTACCAGTAAGGGTTGGCACCTCCACTTCCGTCCCCAAGGCAATCTCGGGAAAGGTAACCGGTAAATCCAAAAGGACATCATCGCCCTCTCTCCTAAAGAAGGCGTGAGGCCGAACGCGTACCTGAAGGTAGAGGTCCTTTCCGGCAACAACTTTTGGTACCCTGAGCTTCGTTCCATCACTGACACCTGGAGGAATGTTCACGCTGACAGTCTTGCTCTTTTTCTGCACCCCTTCTCCCCCACAGAAAGCACACCTTGCGCCACTTCTCTCCCTTCCTGTTCCACCACAGGAAGAACAGATTTCTTCGTATCCCACACGAATGTTCCTGCTTGTTCCATGGAAACTCTCCTCAAAGGAAATCTCCACCTCCTGGACAACATCCTGTCGTTCCTCGGTTGCAGTAAAGCCCTCCGGGGACCCGGAGAAACGAAAGGTGGTTGCCCTTCGGGAACGGGCTCTATCGCCCAGGAGGTCTCCGAAGAACATCTTGAAAAAGTCGCTGAAGTCACCAAACTCGAAATCGGACTCAAAAGGAGACGAGTACGTTCGCGTGGATGGTCCATACCGGCGGTAGAAATCCTGCCAGAAGGCTTCCGTGTCTCTCTGCCCGTACGTTGCCCAAGCGGCTCCAAGTTCATCGTACCGCTTGCGTTTCTCAGGGTCGCTCAAAACCTCGTACGCTTCGTTGATTTCCTTGAACTTTCGTTCTGCTTCCTTATCGCCAGGGTTGAGATCCGGGTGGTACTTCCGTGCCAAACGGCGATAGGCTTTCTTTATTTCCTTCTCGTCCGCATTCCTTGGTACACCGAGTATTGCGTAGTAGTCCTTAAATTCCATGCTCCAACCCCCTCACAGAGGGGGAGAAGAATCTCCCCCTCAACCTTCCTGAATGACGACCTTTCTTGCCTTTCCTTCCTCAATCCTGGGCAGGCGGATTTCAAGAACACCATTCCGGTACGTTGCGGTGACTCTGTCGATGTCCACAGGAACCCGGAGAGCAAAGGTCCGGGAGAAAGGCCCGAAAACTCTCTCCTGACGGAGGAAGCGGGCTTCACTGTCGAGAGGCTTCCGCTCTCCTTTCACCGTAATCTGGTCTCCCGAAACACTGATATCAATGTCCTTCTGGTCCACTCCGGGGAGATCAAAAAGGAGAACAATCTCCTTTTCTCCTTCCACCACGTCCACAGGTGGAATCCAAACTTCCCTTTGCCGCTCCCGGGAGGGAAAAACCTCCTCGATGAGGCGGGCAACCCGTTCCTGTAAATCGGCAATGTCACGCCAGAGGTCGAATCGGGGGGTCAGCATCGTACCTCACCTCCATTTTACCTTCTTTGACTTTTCATGAGGGATTATACAGAGGCACCAACTGTTTGTCAAGAATCGTCAAAAGAGATGCAAAAATTTTTTAAAGCCCAAGTGCCTCGGCTTCTTCCTGCATGGCTGAAAGCGCAATTCCAAGAAACGCCTCAAGAGAAAGACCAATTGCTTCACAGGACTGAATCTGCTTGCGATTCGCACCACGGGCAAAGCTTTTCTCTCTAAAGCGGGCAAGAAGAAACGGGACATCGACTTTTCGAATGCTCCGTTCTGGATGCACCAAAACACAGGCGACTATGAATCCACTCGTAGGGTCAACAACCCAGAGGGCCTTTTCAATCCTTTCCACCGGCTGATACCCCGTCATTTCGTTATGAGCTCTGACGGCTGCAATTACTCTCTCCGGAAAGCCGGCTTCCTCAAGAAGACGAGCTCCGAGAAGCCCATGTTCTTTTGGATTCTCCTTAGTGAGCTCATAGTCAATATCGTGGAGAAGACCCGCCATGGCCCACTCTTCGGGATCCTCGCCAAGCTCTTCGGCAAGACGCCGCATGATGGCCTCACAGGCAAGGCTATGCTTTACGAGGTTGCGGTTCTTCAAATACTCCTCAAGCAGTGCAAGAGCTCTGTCCCGAGTCATCGCCTACCTCCGAAGGAACTCTAAGGGATCCACAGGACGGCCCTTGACTCGAACCTCAAAGTGAAGGTGGGGAGAAGTGGCATTTCCAGTAGAACCAACCCTTGCAACAGGGTCCCCCTTCCGAACCCTCTGTCCCTGCCGGACGAGGTTCACAGAGTTGTGGGCGTACACCGTCTGCAACCCCGAAGCATGGGTAATGATGACAACACGCCCGTACCCACTCATCCATCCACTGTAGCTCACTACCCCATCATCGGCAGCGCGGATAACCGTTCCGGAAGGAGCAACGATGTCAACGCCATAGTGAAAGCTCCTTCCCCGGGGACCGAAGCGAGAGGAAATCCTTCCACTCACTGGCCAGAGCAGTCCCGTCCCGGCTCTCTGAGGAGAAGAGGAAGGAACGTTTCTCCCCCTCGAAGGAACACGAAGTACCTGCCCAATCTGAAGGATACTTGTCTCCCGAAGACCATTTGCTCTGAGGAGGTCCTGAAGAGGAACACCGAAACGGCGGGAGATGCCCCAGAGAGTATCCCCCTTTCGTACTGTATACGTCTCCCAGGAGGGCGAACTTGCCGAAGCCGAAGGAGCCTTACCTCCTTCCCCCTGCGGAATGATAAGACGCATGCCCACCCGGAGAATGCTCTTCTCGGTGAGATTGTTGGCCCTCATGAGGGACTGCATGTTGACCCCGTACTGACGAGAAATACGCCACAGAGAATCACCCTGGCGGACAATGTGGACACGTTGCTCTTTGCTCTCCAAGGTAAAAGACCGCTCACCACCCGAAAGAGGAATGACAAGCTTCTGCCCAATCCTCAGGATACTCTTCTTGCTGAGACCGTTTGCTTCAAGAAGGAGACGCACCGGAATCTTGAATTCCCGAGCAATACCCCAAAGGGTGTCTCCCTGCTTCACTTCGTACAGGAGGTTGCCGCTTTGGGCATCGCGTTCGCCATCGATGAGAATTTTCATTCCCGGATGGAGGACGCTCTTTTCCGAAAGTCCATTGAGCTCAAAAAGCTTTGAAAGAGGAACACCGTACCGACGCGAGATAACCCACAGGTTCTCTCCTTCCCGGACCTCGTGGTAGGTGGCACCCAGGGCAACACCCTGAATTCCTGCAAAGAGGAAAAGTCCGAAAAGGAGCGCCCTAAGGCCACATTGTTTCTTACCCCTCATACCATCCTCCTTATGCTCAAGAGAGCCCTTTTCCCATCGAGGTGGAACTCCCGAACAACCTCCACATCTTCAGGAATCTCGGCTACGGAGAGACTCTGGGCCAAGACCTCCTCCTGAATGAACTCTCGGTAACGCTCCACAATCCCAAGAAGGTAGGGATCGGAATCTTTCGAAAGAAGGAGGGCAATCCGTTCCTCAACCTCAAGACCCAGATCCTTGCGCCACATCTGGATGGCATGCACGAAATCCCGTACCAGCCCTTCTTCCCGGAGCTCCTCATCAAGAGCTGTATCGAGAATCACCGCGTACTGACCTTCGCTCTCCACAGAAACATGGCCGTGGCTTTCAAGGATTACCTCGACTTCATCTCGATTGAGGGTTACATCTCCTCCACTCAGAGGGAGCGTAAGCCTTCCTTCCCGAACAAGCCTCCGAGCAACCTCCTGAGAACAACTTGCAAGAGCCTTTGCTATCTCCTTAACTCTCTCCCCGTACCGGGGACCAAGAAGAGCGAATTTCGGCTTCAGGCGTACCGTGATGTACTCCGGTAACTCTTGAACCCATTCGATACGCTTGACATTGAGCTCATCCCGGATGATATCGGCAAAAACCCGAACGCGAAGCTCATCTGCCTCAGGCACAACGAGAATCGCACTTCGTAGTGGCTGGCGGAGTTTAACACCTGCTTTGTTTCGGACCGCTCTTCCAAGATTGACCAATCGGCGAGCCACATCCATGGATCTCAGGAGTTCCCAGTCAATACGCTCTTCCAGCACTTCAGGATACATCTCAAGATGAACGCTTTCTCGCTTCTCCAAAAGGGGAGCGGTGAGATTCTGGTAGAGAATTTCCGAGGTGAAGGGAGTAAAGGGAGCAAGGAGCTTCGTAAGCTCAAGGAGAACGCTGTACAACGTCATGTACGCTTCTTTTTTTTCCGCATCCCACTGGGATTTCCAGAAGCGCCTCCGTGAACGGCGAATGTACCAGTTGCTGAGATCTTCTACGACAAACTCTTCAATGGCCTTTGCCGCTTTCGAAATCTCAAAACGTTCCAAATTCTCCCGAACTTCCTTCACCAGCCGAAAGAAGGCATGCACGAGCCAGCGATCCAGGAGGTTTTTCCTTCCCTCCTCCAAGGCAAAAGAGGAGGGAGAAAAACCATCGATGTTGGCATAGAGAGCAAAAAAGGTGTAAACATTCCAGAGCGTGTCAAAGAATCTGCTCACAACCTCTCTCAGGTGAACTTTCCCGAAGCGCTTCGGTACCCAAGGAGGAGAAACAGAAAAAACATACCATCGGAGCACATCGGCTCCGTACGTCTCTACGAGGTCCCAGGGGTTCACAACGTTTCCAATGTGCTTGCTCATTTTTTGCCCCTTTTCGTCGAGGCCAAGCTCTGTTACAAGGCAGTTCCGGAAGGCAGGGCTCCCAAAGAGGATACTTGCCAGCACATGGAGGCTGTAGAACCACCCTCGGGTCTGATCGATGGCTTCGCAGATGAAATCAGCAGGGAAGCTTTGTGCAAACTCTTCTTGATTCTCAAAAGGATAGTGGTGCTGAGCGACAAACATTGCTCCTGAATCAAACCAGCAATCGATGACCTCTGGAACCCTCTGCATGGTGCCACCACAGGAAGGACAGGAAAGGACCACCCGATCCACATAGGGGCGGTGGAGCTCGATTTCCCCAAGTTGGGAGAGAGAGCGGGAGCGGAGTTCGTCAAGGGACCCTATGGCCTCTGTAAAGCTACAGGTTTTGCATCGCCAAATGTTGAGCGGTGTACCCCAGTACCGCTCTCTTGAGAGAGCCCAGTCCACAACATTCTCAAGGAAATCCCCGAAGCGGCCATCCCGAATGTGTTCCGGTACCCAGTTGATTTTCTGGTTGTTCTCAAGGAGAAGGTCCCGAAAGGCCGTTGTGCGGATGAACCAACTTTCCTTGGCGTAGTACAGAAGGGGCGTATCACAGCGCCAGCAGAAGGGATAGGAGTGACGGTACGTTTCTCTACGGAAGAGTTTCCCCTCACGACGAAGGTACTCGATGATATGAGGATCCGCGTCTTTCACCCACATGCCCTTCCATGGGGTCACGCTATCGTCATAGGTCCCATCGGGGCGGACGGGTTGAAGTACAGAAAGACCTTCCTTCTGCGCAAGACGCATATCGTCTTCGCCGAAAGCCGGCGCAATATGGACAATGCCTGTGCCCTCCTCCGTAGAGACAAAATCTCCCGCAAAAACCCTATAGCCCTTTTCAGCACGTACAAAGGGCATGAGGGGCTCGTACTCAAGGCCAAGAAGCTCCTCGCCTTTCATCTCCCTAAGGACTTGAACGCTCTTCTCCCCAAAGAGCCTTGCAGCACTCGCCTTTCCAAGGATGAATCGCTCTCTCCTTTCACTCTCGACCTCCACATAGTCAAGGTCTTTCCCCACTGCGAGTGCCACATTGGCCACAAGCGTCCAGGGCGTGGTTGTCCACACGAGGAAAAAGGTATTCTCCTTCCCCCTCAGAGCAAACTTCACGTATACTGAGGGATCGTCAACCTCTCGGTACCCCAGCGCAACCTCATGACTCGAGAGGGAAGTACCACAACGAGGACAGTATGGAAGGACCTTGTACCCTTGATAGAGCAAACCCCGCTCCCAGAGCTGCTTCAGGATCCACCAGAGGCTTTCGATGTACTCATTGGTGCAGGTAATGTAAGGGTGCTCGAGGTCCATCCATATTCCCATTCGCTCGGTAAGCCTTTCCCACTCCCGTATGTACTTGAAGACACTTTCCTTGCATTTGGCATTGAATGCCTCTACACCAAATTGCTCAATGTCCTGCTTACCCTTGATTCCCAGCTCTTTTTCAACTTCAAGTTCAACCGGAAGCCCGTGAGTATCCCAACCCGCCTTTCGGGGCACGTAAAACCCGCACATCGTCTTGTAGCGGGGAACAAGATCCTTGATGCTCCGTCCGATGACATGCCCTGCATGGGGATACCCGTTGGCTGTTGGTGGACCTTCGTAAAAGACGAATCGAGGATTCCCCTCTCGTTCCTTGAGCGTCTTTTCAAAGATTCTTCGTTCTTTCCAAAAGGAGAGAATCCGCTCTTCCTCTTTTGGCAGAGAGCTCAGTTTTGCAAGAGGCTGGAACATGGAGTGTTTCACCTTCCCCGTTACCTTTCTGTAGCGCTCACCTGGATGGGTTCAGCAAGGACATAGGGAGCAAGGATGCTTCCCTGTACCCACTGGGAATCTCGAGAAATTTCCTTGATATTTTTGAGAACTTCATACGCATTACCACTGATCATGACATTCTTAACGCGCCCTTGAATCTCTCCGTCCTTTACGTAGAAGCCAAGCTGCACGCCGCAGGAAAAAACCCCCGAGGCAATATTGCTCTGGCCAAGGCCAAGGAGACTATCGACAACGAGACCCTCTTCAATCTCTTCGACGAGGGTCTCTCGATCCCGCAACCCGCTTTTGATTCTAAGGACGCTGAAACCTGGCTCAGGCAAATCCCAGGGAGAACGGCGGAAACCACTCGCTGTGCCCCTTCTTTTTGCCTTTGCCGCGCTCCACAGATCCCAAAAACCATCCTCTATCTTGCCACTCTCAACAAGAGGACGCTCCTCCGGAGTAAGGATTCCCTCGTCGTCAAAGGGGCACGAACCAAGAGCCCAGGACTCCTGAGGAACCTCAAAGAGGGAGAAGAGAGAGGAAAAAACGACCTTGCCAATCTTGTCCTTAAGAGGAGACTTGCCGAAGACGATGTTGCGACCATTCAAACCGTAAAGGAGTGGGTACAGAAAGACCATGCACCCATGGGGAGTAAAGAGCACTGGATACTGACCACTTGCAATCGGGACAACACGAGCAGAGAGATCAAGCTTCAACTGCACTTCCTTGACAAGGTCCTCAACGTCGATATCCCTATTTCCCCAACCTCTTTCGGCGTATACGGTAAGGATGTCGTCCTCTTCCACTCGAGTAGCTTCGACCGAAATCCGGAAGAAGGTACGCTGGAAGCGCAGTTCTTCTTCGTGGTGATTGTAGAGTGCCCGCTCCTCTTTCCCGGCCGAGACGGAAACATTGACGAGAACCTCAGGATGCGCTGCTCTCAGGTGTTCAACGAGGTACTGACCGAGTTCGGCCATCTCTTGCACCGTGAGGTTTTCAAGGCGTGGGTCGACAAAATCTCTCCATTCCGTTGTGGAAGGATACGAGGGAAGGGAAAATTCCACCACGTCACCAAAGGTACTCACTTCAAGGGCCCTCTCCACAACTTCGCTGGGAACAAAGGGAGGAGTAAAAGCATAGAAACCAAGACGCTTATCAGGGCGAATAACCCGAAGACCACATCCTATATGTTCCCCAGCCGTGTATCCCTTAAAAATCCCAGCCTCATACTCTATGTGTTTATCCTGGATCTTCTGCACAAAGAGATCGGCCTGAAGACCCTTTTCTTTTGCAACTCTCACAATCTCAAGCATGGCCTTGACCTCCCACAAGTACACCTCTGAGCCGGACGTGAGGACTTCCGGTTGGCGTGGGAAGACCAACTTGTACTCCTTTCCCACACCAGCCCAGTTCGGTCCAGCGGAAATCGTTAGCTACTGCGTCTATTTTACCAAGAGTCTGAAAGAGATTTCCACTGAGCACAAAGTCCTTCACCATTTCCCCTATTTTTCCATGTTCTATGATGTACCCATAGGCAGGAGAAAAGGTAAAAAGCTCAAGAGCCGTGTTTCCACCCACGTACTCAACAGCATAAAGACCATGCTTAATGTCGGTAAAAAGCTCATCAGGAGACATTTCTCCTGCTTCAATTCCCGTATTTGTCATCCGCACAATGGGTGGAAAGCGGTACGAAACAGTGCGGGCGTTCCCCGTTGGTGATTCACCGAGAAGGAAAGCCGTTTCTCGAGAATGGAGCCTTCCAGAGAGGTAACCCTCCTTTATGAGGTAGGTTCGTTGCGTTCGTACTCCCTCGTCATCGTATGGGGAAGCTCCCCGGAGATGCTCAAGACTCCCATCGTCAAACACAGAAAGCACTGGGGAAGCAATCTGCTTCCCCAGCACCATGAGCTTTTGGAGCCGTTCGTTCCGGGAAAGAAAATCGGCCTCGCTCAGGTGTCCAAAGGCTTCGTGAATGAAAACGCCTGCCAGGACCGGATCGAGAACCACATCGTACACTCCACCCGGGAAAGGACGAGCCCGAAGGAGCGCTTCGGCCTGCTTGCTCACCCTCTGAGCAAGGGGCTCGCGATTTCGCACGAGCTCAAATCCTGCCTTTCCTGCCACACCATCACGGTACACCTCGACCTGGTCTCCCGAACGCGCCGTGGCCACAAAGCTCAGAGAAATATCCGGTCTTTCGGAAAAGAGCAACGCTCCCTCAGAGTTCGCAAAGTACACGTTACGCCACTCATCGCGGTACTCCACAACAGAACTCACCACAAAAGGAGAGGCCTCCTGCATAATACGCGCGTACTCAAGGAGGAGCCGGATTTTCTCCTCAAGAGGCTTTTCCCGAAAATCCTCAAGAGGAGAGAAAACCACTTCGTCCTCAAATGCTCCTCCTCGGGCTACATCCGTTGCACCTCTGGGAAGAAGGAGAACAGACCGAATCCCAAGCTCAACCTTCTCTTCAAGCCCTTCCCATTCCTGAAAACTCAGAAACCACCAACTCGTCTTCGGATGGAGGATACGAACCGATCCACCTCTCTCTTCAGCAACCCTTGCCCTTTCCACAATACCGTTATGAACCCGGATATGCGTAGTTACGATGTGCTCCAGACGGATCTCGAGATACTCACCATTCCGAGCTTTTCGAACAAGATCCCGAAGAACCTCTCTCATTGGGCTCTCGAACCCTCGGCATTCCCACCAGAAGGCAGGTTTTCTTCTATTATGGCAATTTCAGCCTTGTTCTTCAACTCTTCAATCCATTTCTCGAAAGCCTCTTGCTGTTTCTGAGGAGTCAAGCGGGCAATTATCTCCTCTTTAACCTCAGAGAGTTCCTTCAAACGAGGTTGCAAATGCTCTTCCACAAAGAAGATATGGAAGCTGTCATTGATTTCGATGATATCGCTGTAGTTTCCAGGCGCAAGCTCAAAAAGCACTTTCTCAATTTCGGGATCAAGATCACCCCGTCTTATGTACCCCATTGCTCCCCCGCTCAGGGCGTCAGGAGACTCCGACTTCTCCCTTGCTACCTCTTCAAAGGGTCGTCCAGTCTGGAGTTCAGCGAGAATTTCCTCTGCCTTTTCCTTGGAACTCACCATGATGTGCTTTGCCTTCACCTGCTCGGGTTCTGTGTACTGGGTGGGATTCTCATTGTACTCCTTCTGTATCTCTTCCTCACTCACCTGGACTTTGTCTATGATCTCCCGCTTAATGATTTCCCGGATGAGAATCTGCTTCTTAGCCTCTTCTATTTGCTGCAAGACTTGGGGATCCGAATCGAGTCCAATTCTGCGGGCTTCCTGAAGGAGCAGGAGCTGGCGAATAAACTGCTCAAGGAGGTCTCTCATTCCACCGGGAAACTGGGTTCGGTAAGCTTCAGGAAGGTTATTCCATATCCTTTCAAGATCCTCAAGGTATATAGGTTCACCGTTCACTTCGGCAACAATCTTGCGCTCTGTTTCCTGAGCTTCAGGAGAGGCCGAAGGAGTAACTTCTTCAGCAAGGGCTGCCTTCCACACCACAAGGAGTAAAAACACCACGAAGAGAAGTTTCCAAGTTTTCATCCTCATTCTCATTCTCCTTCCTTCTTTGAAGTTTCACTTTCTAACATGTATAGGGGGAAACGCTCTTCGGTAACACCCTCTTCTTCTTCCCCCCTTTCTCTACGCTGAGCCCCCTTCTCCATACGCTCTATCCTTTTGAGCAAGGAGCGCAGCAAGTGATGCACTTCCTTAAGTCGCTCATTGAGCACCCAGAAAAGGAGAAGCCCGTAGAGTACCAAAACGGCAAGGAGAACACCAAGAAGCAAGCTAAAAACCCCCAATCACAAGTTATACTATGACTGAACCGCTTTTCAGTTCCCTCATACCTTCAAACCGATCTCTTCCTACCCCAATCCCCACGAGGCAGTTCCTATGAATGACGAACCCCTCTGGGATAACGCTTCCTTTCCCCACGAGATTCACCCCCCAGTCAAGGAGGTCCGGACGAGCACTGTTCGGCGTCAAATCATCTCCATAGCCCACCACTGCTCCTTTCCCAACCATAACCCTCTTGTCGAGAATGCTCAGAGAAACCTGGGCTTTCTCACCGATGACCGAATCGTTGAAGATGATGGAATCTGAGACCCTTGCTCCCTCTTCGACGACTACTCCAGGGAAAATAACCGAATGCACAACCTCTCCCTTGATGACCGCTCCTTCCCCAATGATGCTTGACGAAACTCGAGCACCCTTGTGTATCTGTGTCGGAGGGTAAGGAGGACGGTTGGTGTAAATGACCCAGTTGGGATCGTAAAGGTTAAAAGAAGGAAGGGGGGCAAGGAGATGCATATTAGCCTCCCAGTAAGCCCGGATGGTTCCCACGTCAAACCAGGGTCCGGTGTAAAAATACGCCTGCATCCTCACCTTTCCAACACTTGCGATCACCGTGTCACGAACGAGATCGAATTTTCCCTCCTTAGCGTTTTCCACGAGTTTCTCAATGAGGAACTCCGTACGAAATACGTAAATGCCCATGAAAGCAATGGTCGACCATGGGATCTGGGGCTTTTCTTCAAAGCGGAGAATCCAGTTGTCTTCGTCCACCGCAACAACTCCAAAGCGGGGAACATCTTCCTCTCTGACCCGTGTTACCACAAGGGTCACATCGGCATCCCGATCGATATGGTAGGTCATGAGAGGATTGTAATCCATAAGGTAGGCGTGATCTCCAGAGAGAACAAGGAGATGGGAGACCTTTTTTCGCAGGATAACATTCATATTCTGGTACAACGCATCTCCTGTACCCCGATACCATCCTCCAACAGTTCGACCAAGGTACGGTTGCAGAAGCTCAACACCACCCTGTTTCCGATCCAGGTCCCAGGGACGCCCTGCCCCAATGTGCTCTATGAGGGATCGAGGCTGGTACTGGGTGAGCACCCCGATATCGTAGATGCCAGAGTTCACACAATTACTCAAGGGGAAATCAATGAGGCGGTAGCATCCCCCAAAAGGGACTGCCGCCTTTGCTCGTTCTACAGAAAGCACACTGAGACGGTCCCCTTTGCCACCTGCCAGAATCATAGCGTACCGAATTAGCGGCAAGTTGCTCACCCACCCTTTAGAGGCTCAAGGCACAAACGCATTTTCTCTGCGGCTTCCTCAGGACGTACCACATTGATGGAGAAGCCACTTCCCCATTCAAAGCCAGCAACTCGAAGAGAAGCAGGAAGGATTTCAAAATGCCAGTGGTAGCTTCTTTCCTCCTCCTCCCGAGCATGGTACGGTGCGGTATGAAGGACAAAGTTGAAGGATGAAGCTCCTGAACATTCCCGCACCCCTTTGAGCACCCGCCGCAGAACCGCAGCAAGGTCCGCAAGATGAGTTTCCCCTTGAAAGGAGGAAGAGTGGCGTACCGGGAGGAGTGTGACCTCAAAAGGGAACCGAGCAGCATAAGGGACAAAGACTACGAAGTGATCGCTCTCCAATACACGGCGCAGAG
>JACIZN010000005.1 GCA_014359405.1 Candidatus Caldatribacterium sp. | reverse complement strand
GACCTCTTTTGTCAAGGAACCCATTCGCCACCCAGTGATTCATACGGCTTTTTACACCATCACCTGGGATTCTAACCAAAAGGTTCCTGGACTGCTTCAATAAACAACAAAGCAGGATAGGATGTTGCATTGGAGATCAAACGAAGCTCTTAAAAGAGCAACACTCATTGCTGTCAAACCGGGTTTTTCAGGGGAGACCAGGTGGCTGGAAGCCTTGAAAATCCTGGTGAGCCGTGCAGGAATCGAACCTGCGACACCCGGATTAAAAGTCCGGTGCTCTACCTACTGAGCTAACGGCCCACTGGGCAGGGTAAATATACTATGAGTGTAAGACCCTGTCAAGGGTTGCGGAGGGTGTTCCTGTAGATCGACCAGAGTTTCGTTCACAGTACTTCAAGAAGCTCAAGGAGGTATTGCAAAGGGTGGGTATCCCTGGGGTATTATCTCTGTGGAAACTCCAGAGAGCTCAATACCCATGGAGGAGGGATCCCACCCAATGAGATTATACCAGGAACTCAAGGCTTCCGGTAACCCCCACGCCCCTGCCCAGGTCATCATCTCTCTCCTTGAGGAGCATACTCCTCAAGAAGTGGCCCAGGTTATGGGCGTATCGGTGCGATGGGTGTACAGGATTCTTGAGCGGTTCAGGGCCTCAGGAGGTTCCCTGTCCTCATGCATCCGCAAGAGAGGACCCCAAAAGCCTCCACCTCACCGCACTCCCTCATCGGTCG
Source organism: Candidatus Caldatribacterium sp. (assembly GCA_014359405.1). NCBI lineage: Bacteria > Pseudomonadati > Atribacterota > Atribacteria > Atribacterales > Candidatus Caldatribacteriaceae > Candidatus Caldatribacterium > Candidatus Caldatribacterium oleiphilum. Next base: position 29,432 of record JACIZN010000005.1, on the reverse strand, counting down.
AGGAGGCAGTCGTGCAACTTGCCAGGACCACGAACTTCGGTCCCCATCGTTTGAGCCTGGCTCTGAGGTCCTCCTTTGGCATTACCCTCTCCCCGTACACCATCCGCAACATCCTCCGCCGCCACCACGTGAGGCACCGGAGGAAGAGGAGTCGCACCGGCCAATCCCGGTACTTTGTGAACCTTGAAGCCTTTGAACCCCTCAAGTTCTGGCAGATTGACGTGAAGTACATCGCGGATCAGAAAGCCCTTCCCTCCTCAGCCTATGCGGCCATCTTCCAGAACAAACTCCCCCGGTACCAGTTCACCGCTATTGATGTGCGAACCAGGGTTCGCTTCTTGGCCTATGCCAAGGAGCTCTCCTTCGCAAACGGCCTTACCTTCCTTTTGCTTGTGGTCTTCTGGTTACGAGCTCTGGGGGTGCAAGGGAGGTTCTTCCTCCAGACTGACAATGGGGTGGAATTCGGGGGTCTGGGGAACTCAAGAAAGAGAATCCTCATGGAGAAGTACATCTTCAACCCCCTGGGAGTGACTCTCCTTTCGACTCCCGTCCGGGAGAAGAAGGTGAACACCTTCGTGGAACGTTCCCACCGAACTGATGATGAGGAGTTCTATGCCCTGAACCTTGCCCAGGTGACTTCCAGGAAATCGTTCCTTGCCATGGCACAGCGCTGGGTCCTCTACTACAACTTCACCCGTCCTCATATGGGGAGAGAGATGCAGGGGAGGGCTCCCATGGAGGTTCTCTCATCTTTGAGGAAAGGGGCCAGTCCTGTCCTGGGAGCTTTCCCGGTACTTGTTCTTGACCGGGTATCCGCGCACCTTTCCAGGTTATGGGATATCTCCCGTATCCCCTGGGATAACTCACCTAAGAACAAGAAGGAGGGACTTGTGAACGAAACTCTGGAACATTACATGCAGGGAATGCTCCAAAATAGGGCAAGAGGGTCTTGAAACCAAAGGACCACCCGAGATGTGAGGTAGTGGTGACGAAGAGAAGGAGAAGCTCCTCAGGAGAATCTTCAGGGAGGTGGATGTCTTTTCTTTTTGTCACCTTTTTTCCTCCCATCCCCCTTCCATTACCTCTTCTTGATTTTAGGAACACTCCCGCCCCTTGTTGACACCGAAAAAGGGCTGTGAGTATAATATGCTCAATTTCAGAAAGGGAGGATAGATGCTTGTTCATGGTGGAAGTCGGTAGCATCGTGGAAGGGAAGGTCGTTGGTATCACCCGTTTTGGAGCTTTTGTCGAACTTGAGGATGGGAAACGGGGCCTCGTGCATATCTCCGAAATCGCCCACCACTTCGTGAAGGACGTGAACGATTACCTCAAAATCAACGACCAGGTGAAGGTGAAAGTTATCGGTATTTCCCCTGATGGGAAGATTGATCTCTCCATCAAGCGGGTGAATGAAGACCAGGAGTACCTGGAGAAGCTCGAGCGGAGCCGGGCGAGCTTCGAGCAGAAGATGAACCGGTTCCTCAAGCAGAGCCAGGAGAAGCTCTCAGACCTCAAGAGGTATCAGAACGGGAAGAAGAAGCGCTGAAGATGTCCTGGAACCCTCAGGAAGTTGCCGCCCTCCTCTGGGAGAGAAAGCCCTGGCTTGTCCTCACGGGAGCGGGAATCTCCACCGAAAGCGGCATTCCCGACTTCCGAACGCCCCAGACAGGCCTCTGGGAAAGGTACGACCCCATCGAGGTTCTCTCGCGGGAAGCCCTCTTCAATCGCCCTCAGGTCTTCTTCGGAGTGGGCTTTCGGGTCCTCATGCGCTTTAAAGACGCCTGCCCGAACAGAGCCCACGAGATTCTTGCCGAATGGGAGAAGCTCGGGATTGTGGAGGCCATCGTCACCCAGAACATCGATGGCCTCCACACCGAGGCAGGTTCCCAGCGGGTCCTTGAAATCCACGGACACCTCCGCTCGGGCCACTGCATCATGTGTCGGGCAACTTTTCCCATTTCGGTCCTTGAGGAGAAAGTCGCCCGGGGCGAGATTCCACCCCGCTGTCCCTGCGGCGGGATGATCCGGCCGGATGTCGTGCTCTTCGGGGACATGCTCCCTCCTTCTTTTGAGGAGGCCACAGAGCTTGCTCACCGCCTTCCTCTTCTTGTCATCGGCTCGAGTCTCCAGGTGTCCCCGGCGAACTTCCTCCCCTCCTATGCGCCCCTTCTTGGCATCATCAACCTCACGCCGACGCCCTTTGACTGGAAGGCCCGCTTTGTCATCCACGAGAGGGCTTCAAAGGCCCTTGAGGCAATCCATGAGGTCTTAAGATCCAAATTCCTGTAGGAGGGCTTCGGTACTGCGCCTTCCGATTTCCTCCAGCGCCTCGTAGGTGGCCGGGGTTGCCATTCCCACCCGGGCAAAGAAGCGGTTCTTCTCCTCGCGGGTCTTGAAGGTCTTTCTTGCCCATGCACTTGCGTACCCGCGCCTTGAGGAGAGCTCAAGCACCGCATGGCCCCAGAGCACCCAGGCGCTCTCAAGGAAAAAGGGAGCTAAAGGCGCAAGGTAGGGGGAATCGAAGTCGTCGACGAACTTCTGGCCGTAGCGGTTGAGCTCCGTCCCGACGAAAATGGGGAAATGGTATTTCCTTGCCGTTTCCACGAACTCGTAGAGCTTGCGGACCTTGAGTTTCCGCTCCTCATCGTCAGGGAGGTTCCAGTTCCGATCGGGGATGAGGAAGAAGGTCTCAACGTTGTTGCCTTCACAAAAGTCAATGAGCCTCTTTGGGTCTGCCTCGCCACTTCGAGTTCCGTCAAGCCAGGAAAAGGACGGCACAGCCCCGGCTGAGCGAATCATCTCGTTCACTTCCTGGATTCTCGGGAAGTCCCCGACATCGGGCTTTACGTACCCCACGCCCCCGAACTTCATGAGGCGAGATCGCACGGTGTCGTAAAAGGTGGCCGGGTCCTTCTCAAGGGCAAGGACGGAAGCCTCGCTCATTCCGAGCTTCTCCGCCCAGAAGCGGGCCCGAAGGGTGGCATCAGGGAAGACCTCCTCCGCCTTTTTTGCGTAGGCGACGACGATGTGGCGCTCCGTGGGGTTCCCAGAAGGGGTGAGGGGCAGGACGTCCCGCGCATAATCCACCGCCACCTCCCCGAGGTACGCATTGACCCGGGCGATGATTTTCTTGTTCCTCTCCTGGGCGATGGCCTTGAGTTTTCGAAGGGTCTCTAAACCCTCCTCCGTCTCAGGAAGGCGGACAAAGCCACTCCCCATGTAGTAGGCAATGCCCGGCTCGTTCGGGGAGCTGAGCTCCTCGTTGTGGAACTCGGGAAGGTAGATTCGGGTCTCAAGGCCCGAGACCACCGGAAGGTGCACCGCAAATCCCCCGAACCGAAACTCCTCCATGGCGTCAAGAACGTCAAAGTCCACGCTCCCCGCCACGCTAAGCCCCTGCTTTTTCGAAAGCCACACGATGTGGAGAGGCGAGTACCCGCAGGCGTTGAAGGAGAAGAAGGTGTGGAAGTGGAGGTTCACCACCGGACGGGGCGAGGGAAAGACAATGTTCCCCTTCCTGTACTCTGCAACGAGCTTCAGGAACGCCTCTTTCCTCCGCTCAAAGGAGAAATCATCGAGTTGCGCCTCAAGTTCCTCAAGGTACACGGGCAACCGCTCCTTTCTTTTCTGAGTTCCGTCTCTCTAAGGCAACAAGAAGGCTCTGGAAGAGGAAAACCCCAAAGAGGGCAAAGGGGATGGCGATGAAAACGGCCCGGAAGCCGAACCGCCCGCCCGCAAGGCCAAAGAGCCAGGGGAAAAGGAACGTCCCCAGGCCGTTGTTGAAGAGGACCCATCCGGAGGCGGTGGAGGAGGTCTCCGGGAAGGCCAAAAGGGCATAGGTTATGGTGAGGGGTATGAGGGTCGAGAGGAGGAATCCAGAGGTAAAGAGGAGAACGGGGGCAAGGAACGGATGGACCCCGAAGGCGGCAAAAAGGCCTGTCCCCAGAATCCCCCCGAGGGCGTTGAGCCGGATGAGGGTGAGGTAACCCAAGCGCTCGGAAAAGGACGCAAGAACAAGCCGCCCAAAGAAAAGACCAAGCCAGAAATAGGAGAGGAAAATCGCTCCCTTTGCCTCCGAAAGACCCTCTTCTTTGAGGTACGTCACGAGCCACCCGTTGAGGGTACTCACCGAAGCGGCGTAGCAGAGCATCGTGCATCCTAAAAACCAGAAGGCCCTATGGGTGAAGGCCGAAAAAATGGCTCCTTTTGAGGCGCTCTGCGCGCTTTTGGGAATGAAGGGGAGGAAAAAGAGGAGCGCCGAAGCGCCCGAGAAGAGGGCTATCAGGGTGTATAAATCCCGGAAGGTGTAGCCGCGCCCATGGAGCACCGCGTAGAGCCTGGGGGCAAGGAGGGACCCCAGGCCGAAAAAGGCGTGGATGATGTTGAGCGTCCCTCCCGGACGCTCAACGAAAATGCTCTGGGCCACGGGATTCACCATGCAGTCCACAAAGCCCACCCCAACCCCCACAAGGAGGAAGGCCAAAAGGAGAAGGGAGAAAGAACTGCTCAGAGCGATTCCCAGAAATCCTAAGGTGGCGAGGACAAACCCCAGCCGAAGGAGCGTCCCCCGGAAGACGAAATCCCCAAGGATGCCCCCAAGAATCAGGACCACGAAGTACCCGAGCCCATGGAAGAGGAAAACTCTTCCCGCACTGGCGTAAGGGATTGAAAAGTGTCCGGCTATCTCAGGGATGATGGAGCCTGCCCCCGAGAGCCCAAGGCCTATGACGACAAGGGCAAGGGAAAAGGGGACAAGGAGTACGCCTTTTTTCATCTCTTTGCAACCTCCGCAATCATGGCAAGGATGCCCTCTTTTACGAACTCCACCGCAATGGCCGAAAGCAAAAGCCCAAGGACCCGGGACAGGACCTCCACAATCCGCTCCCCAAGGAACGCAGCAACCCTCGGGGCAAAAAGGAGGAGAATCCAGGTGACAAAGAGGGCGCCGACAAGCGCAAGAAATGGTATGAAGTACCCGTACCTCTGGGCAAGGACGATGATGGAGGTGATGGCCCCCGGACCACAGAGAAGCGGCGTCCCGATGACGACGGCAATCACCTTAGTGTCCGCTTCCTTTTTTGAGAACTGGAGGCCAAGGATGTCCTCAATCCCAAGAAGCAGGAGAATCACCCCACCGGCCACCATGAAGCTCGAAAAGGAGACCCCAAGGAGAGAAAACAGGGCCTGCCCCCCGAAGAGGAAAATGACAAGGAGCGCAAAGGCCACAAAGACCGCAAGGAACGCCTGCTCCGCCCTCTCCCGATCGGACATTTTCCTTGTGAGAGAAAGGAAAACCACCATCCCGAGGAAGGGATCAAGGATAATGATGAGAACGGCAAAGGACTTCAGAAACGCCAAAAGAGCGTCCACCCAATCACCCCGTCTCCATTATAGGGGAACTTGGGGAATTGGAAAGGCGGAAAAATGGTTTTCTCCTAAAAAATGAGGAGGTGGTTCCTGTGCCCAGAGTGGAAAAGGTTGGGGAAATCTTCCGCTGCGAGGTCTGCGGGAACGTGGTGGAGGTGAAGGAGGTGGGTGGCGGGGAACTTGTGTGCTGCGGGCAACCGATGGTGAAGCTTGAAGAGGCACCAAAGAGGAGGCGCCAGTGCCGAAGAAAAGCCTCAGCCTGATTCTGGGAGCGCTCTTCGTGCTCCTTACCACAGGTAGCGCCTTCCCCCATCCCCCATCGCAAATCATCGCCTCCTTCGATCCTGAAACGCACCTCCTTGAGATTCGCATTCCTCATGGTGTTCCGGAAGCAAAAGGCGACCACTACATTGCCGAAGTCCGGGTTTCCCGAAACGGTGAGGAAATCATCGTCCAGTACCTGGGTTCCCAGTTCTCTCCTCAGGAGCAAAAAGTCCAGTACCTCGTCATCGACGCCGCAAGAGGCGACACCCTCACCATCTATGCCCGCTGCAACAAGTTCGGGGAGAAAACGGTAGACCTTGTCCTTGAGTGAACTTCAGCGGAAGCTCCACCGGAGCTTCCGCTTCTTTTCTTCCCGCTCGAGGGCAAGGGCGATGAGGCGATCGATGAGCTCCGGGTAGGGAATGCCGCTTGCCTCCCAGAGCTTCGGGTACATGCTGATTTTCGTGAAGCCAGGGATGGTGTTGAGCTCGCTGATGTAGAGGTCCTTCCCCCGGAGGAAGAAGTCCACCCGGGCCATGCCCTCGCACCGGCACGCAAGAAAAGCCCGGAGGGCAAGCTCCTGGACTCTTTTTGTCGTCTCCTCATCCAGAGGCGCAGGCACAAGGAGCTCCGCTCCCTCAGGGTCTAAGTACTTCGCCTCATAAGAGTAGAAGGGATGGTGCGGGACAATCTCCCCGGGAAGGGAGGCAAAGGGCTTCTCGTTCCCGAGGACTGAGCACTCGATTTCTCTTCCGGCGATGTACTCCTCGATGAGGACTCGGGTATCGTACTGAAAGGCCTCCTCGAGGGCTTTGTGGAACTCCTCTTCCGTTGCAACCTTTGCCGCACCGACCGAGGACCCCAGAGTCGCCGGCTTCACAAAAAGGGGAAGCCCGAGGCGCTCAGTAGCTTCAAGAAAGGTGGGAGCGGCATCTTCCGTAGCAACAAGGAAGCGCACCACCGGAAGATCGGCCTCCCGAAGGAGCCTCTTTGTTACCTCCTTGTCCATGCATATGGCAGACCCCGCAACCCCAGACCCCACGTAGGGGAGGTTCACCATCTCAAGGAGCCCCTGGAGCGTCCCATCCTCCCCAAAGGTCCCGTGGAGCACCGGGAAAACGACCCTGGGGGAGGCGATGACTCTCCCTTCCCTGAGGTTGTAGAGCTTCCCTCCCTCAGGATGCGGAATGAGGGCGACCTCGTCCCGATCGGAGGGGCACTCGGGATACCGCAAATCCTCAGGGCCGCAGAGGCGCCAGATGCCCTCTTTGTCTATGCCCACAAGGAGCACCTCGTACTTTGCCGGATCAAGCGCCTGGACGATGTTCCGGGCCGACTCGCAGGAAACCTCGTGCTCCACCGATTTCCCTCCGAAGACAAGAAGAACCGTAAGGCGCTCAGGCATTTCCTTTCCTCCTCAGAACGTCAGGATTCTCCAGATGCTCTCGGCAACGACTCTTCCTCGATCGAGGACCTCCATCTTGAAGAAGACCGTTGGGGCATGGTGGAGAAGGTGAAGCGGCACCGCCACCTCAAGCCCCTCCCTCCCGAAGGCGTAGGAGGTAATCTTTCCTTTCTCGTTTGGGATTGTCACCGTCCTCCAGGCTCCGTCTTCCGAGGACACGTCGAGGGCGACTTCCTTACCTGAAAAGGGTACCACGGGGAGAAAATGGAAGCGGTACACCGCCCTCTCCCGGGGCAAAGACCCCAAAAAGAGGTACAGGTACTCCTCGTCCTTGGCAAGGGTAAGAGACAGGGAGTTTCTGCCACCGTTTCTTCGCACCCTCACCTCAGGAAAGGCAAGGGAAACGCTCGGTCCCTTCCAGTCCTCCTCCACCCCATCGACGGTAATGCTCTCAGTAAGGGTTGGAATCTTCACCCGGCGGGCCTCGACGAAAAGCTCATTTGCCCGCACGAAGCTCAGAGGGTACCCCCCGGTTGATTGGGAGCGGTACTTCCGGACGGCCCGGGTTTTCGCAAAAATGGCGTCTTTTGAGAGGAAGTAGTACCGCCACCGGATGGTGGGAACGCAAAGCTCCCGGGGAGGGACAAGCTTCACCCCTGCCCCTGTCATGCTCCCATGGGGCCAGAGGTTCCAGTGCACCAGGTACCAGAAAACCCGGGTATTCTCGAAGAAGGGGTCCTCATAGCGGAGGCGCTCTAAGGCGTACATGGTGAAATTGTACGCTGCCCGGTGATCGGGATGGGTATCAAAGGGCGAAGAGGTGAGGACAATCGTGGGGCGTACGGCACGGAGGATTTCCTCAAGATCAAAAGCCACGTTGACTCCGCAGTAGGGACTCCCGGGCCTGAAACTTGCCGCCGGGGTGAACTCCCTCCCTGTGAAGCGGGAGAGGTACGGAACATCCGGCGACCAGTGCTCGTGGAAGAGGGGCTCAAGACCCTGGTCCGGGTATCCAAGGAAAAAGACGTGGTCTTTCGGTATCCCCAAAACCTCAAGGGCCTCAAGGGTCTCCCTCTGGCGGCGAATCCCAAGATCAAGCGCCCAGCTCGGCCGCCGAAGGAGGAGACGGAAGGCGTCGCCGTTTGTCACCACCACGACGTAGACCTTTGCTTTTTTCTTTGCCGCCTCGTACAGGAACCCTCCGGCTCCGAAAACCTCATCGTCGCAGTGGGGGGCAACGACAAGGAGAACATCCTCTTCTCCGCACTCAAGGGAGAGAGAAGCATCACCCCTCAAGTGGGCAAAAAGAGGGAGGGAAAAGCGAATCTGCGCCTGGACAAGGTACCCCGAAAGGACGGCCACAGAGATGACAAGGAGCGCAAACCTTACCCGTCTTGCGCCTGCCCTCACCGATTCGGCAAAACCTCCCCCTGGGTGGTGAAGCTTCGGACGATTTCCCGGAACGTCGGAAATGTGGCGTCAAAGGAGGCCTCCGACGTCCAGCAGATGATGCGGTAGAACCCCTGATTCTTGAAAAAGAGGTAGAGGACCCCCTGCATTGCCCTCCCCCCTTCCGGGAAGGAGAAGAGATACCAGTACGCCGGGACGTAGTCGACCTCCGCGGGTCCCTCGCCGAGAATCCTCACCCCCGGGTAGAGGAGGATGTCCTCCCGCACCTGTGCCCGGAAGGCGTCAAAGGAAGGGTAATAGGTGTACTCTAAAGTCACCCAGACATGGGCCTCCCCGAAGCGGGCCGAGAGCATGAGTGTCGGATCGATGGTGTCTGGAGGATTCTCCACCACCCAGTCCTCCGGGAAGGCAATGCGGAACCCTGCCAGGGGAGACACATAGGCCACGAACTCATCGGCGAACACCGCCGGCACCCAGAGGAGAACGAAAAAGAAAAGAATCAGAAAGCGCGCCATACCAGGACCTCCTTTTTCCCATTATATCCTGAATCCGCTCCTCTCGTCGACAGGGTTTTTTCCAGGTTGCGCCGTAAGTTAGCCTGTTGTACAATAGAGCAACTGGCAGAAAGGGGGAAGTTCCATGCTTTCTGTGCTCCTTGGAGGCGTTGCAGCACTCAAAGACTACGTGGCCACCCATGTCCTCACCTGTCTTGTCCCGGCTTTTCTCCTTGCCGGAGGGATTGTGAGCTTCATCAACCGAGAGCTCATCCTCGAGTACCTCGGGGAGAAGCGCTCCAAACTCGCCTCCTTTCCTCTCGCAAGCGTGGCGAGCTTTTTTGTCGCCGCCTGCTCCTGCACCGTCATTCCCGTGGCAAGCGGCCTCTACTTTGGGGGCGCAAGCATTGGGGCCGCCTTCATAGTTCTTTGGGTTGCCCCGGCGACAAACGTCCTCGCCTTAACGTACACGGGAAGCCTCCTTGGGGCTTCTTTAGCTCTTGCCCGGGTGGTGGCCGCACTCCTTATGGCCTTTATCGTGGGGGGCGTGATGAGCCTCGTTTTCAAAAGGGAAGAGTCCTCTCCCCTTCCTGAGGGCGAGAAAAAACCAAAGGGAGCCCTCCTCGAGAAAAGAAGTGCCCTCCTCCTTCTTTTTGTCCTTTTGTCCCTTCTTCTTCCCAACTACCTCGTCCGGAGCGGCCCCTACCTCCACAAAGTCATCCTCTGGGCTGTCCTCACCCTCATTTTCAGCGTGTACGCAAAGCTTGCCCTCCCCTCGAAAGCCCTCAGGGAGTGGATTCGGGAGACCCTGTGGTTTGTGCGGCTCATTTTCCCGCTCCTTCTTCTGGGGGTCTTCATCGTCGGCGTGGTGGGGAAGCTTCTTCCGGAGGCCTGGATTCGGACCTGGCTTGGAGGGAATAGTATCCGGTCTTCCTTCCTTGCCACCCTCATCGGGGCCGTGAGCTATTTTGCCACCCTCACCGAGGCTCCCTTCGTGAGCACCCTCATGAAGCTCGGCATGGGGAAGGGACCGGCGCTGGCGCTTCTTCTCACCGGACCGGGCCTGAGTCTCCCGAACTGGCTTGCCATTGCCCGGGTCTTTGGGGGGAAGAAGGCTTTCGTGTACGTGGCAACCATTATTCTTCTTGGCACCGTGGTGGGCTGGTTTTTTGGGAACTTCATCCTTTGAGGAGGTGGCGGTATGAAAATCGCAGTGCTCGGCATGGGTTGTCCGAAGTGCAAGATGACGGAGGAAAACGTCCGTAAAGCCTGCGAGGCCCTTGGTCTTGAGGCGGAAGTCACACACATCTACGACCCCAAGGAATTCGCCAAGTTCGGGGTCCGCATCACCCCGGCGGTTGTTGCCGACGGGACGGTTCTCTTCTCAGGAAAAGTCCCAACCGTTGAGGAGCTCAAAGAGGCCTTAGGGAAGCTCCGCTCTTAAAGCAACGGTCCTTGCATCTTCAGGGGGATTTGGTAAAATATAGGATGCCCTGGTGAGCGTAGCTCAACTCGGTTAGAGCACTGGACTGTGGATCCAGGAGTTGGGGGTTCAAGTCCCCTCGCTCACCCCAGGAGCGCGCGCCCGTGGCTCAACTGGATAGAGCAACGGACTACGGATCCGTAGGTTGGGGGTTCAAATCCCTCCGGGCGCGCCAAAAGTTCATAAGGTTTACTTTCTCCAACCTTCGGGGCAGGGTGAAATTCCCAACCGGCGGTGATGCCTCCCCTCTCAAGGGAGAGGACGAGCCCGTCAGCCCCAGCGGTTGAACCGGTGAGAATCCGGTGCCGACGGTATAGTCCGAATGGGCGAAGGTTGGTTTTTCATTTCGCACATTAAGGCCCCAGAAGGCTGGGGCCTTTTTTATTTCCCCGAAAGGAGGCCCAGAGTATGGAAAAGGGGAGCTGGATTGTGAAGAAGGGGCTTGCCGAGATGCTCAAGGGCGGAGTCATCATGGACGTGACAAGCGAAGAGGAGGCCCGCATCGCCGAAGAAGCCGGAGCGGTTGCCGTCATGGCCCTTGAGCGGGTGCCCGCAGACATTCGGCGCGAGGGCGGAGTCGCCCGGATGGCCTCCATCGAGAAAATCGTCGCCATCATGGAGGCGGTATCCATCCCGGTTATGGCCAAAGTCCGCATCGGGCACATTGCCGAAGCCCGGGTCCTTGAGGCCCTTGGGGTGGACTTCATCGATGAAAGCGAAGTCCTCACCCCTGCTGATGAGGAACACCACATCGACAAACACGCCTTTAAGGTTCCCTTCGTCTGCGGAGCCCGGGACCTGGGAGAAGCCCTGCGGAGGATCCAGGAGGGCGCAGCGATGATTCGAACAAAGGGCGAGGCAGGAACGGGAAATGTGGTTGAGGCGGTGCGGCACATGCGGAGAATCAACCGGGAAATCAGCTACATCTGTGCCCTGCCCCAGGACGAGCTCCCCCGGGTGGCAAAGGAATGGGGCGTCTCCCTCAGCCTCCTTGAGGAGGTGCGGGAGAAGAAACGCCTCCCGGTAGTCAACTTTGCCGCCGGAGGAATCGCCACTCCCCAGGACGCGGCGCTTTTACGGATGCTCGGAGCAGATGGCATCTTCGTCGGCTCAGGGATCTTCAAATCCGAAAACCCCAGAGCCTTTGCCCGAAGCATCGTGAAGGCCTGCACCTTCTTTGACGACCCTGAAGCGCTCCTTGAGGCATGCCGGGGCATCAAGGGTGCCATGAAGGGCCTGGCAAAAGAAGAGTTCGCCGTGTCTTTGCAGGAACGGGGGTGGTGAGCCGTGAAAGTCGGCATTCTCGGCTTCCAGGGAGGCATCGAAGAACACGAAAGGATGCTCCACTCCCTCGGAGTGGACACCCACCGGGTGCGCTACGTCCAGGACCTTGCAAAAATCGACGCCCTGATTCTCCCAGGAGGAGAGAGCACAACAATGGGTGTTTTCCTGAGGGACTCCGGCCTCCTTGCACCCCTGCGGGAAACCATAGAAGGGGGAATGCCCACCCTTGCAACCTGCGCGGGACTGATTCTCCTTGCCCAGGAGGTTGAGGGAAAAACCTTTGCCTCCGTTGGACTACTCCCCATCGCCGTCCAGAGGAATGCCTACGGGAGGCAAAGGGAAAGCTTCACCACCGAGCTTTTACTCTCTTTTGATCCTGCCAGGCCCTATCCGGGAGTCTTCATTCGAGCCCCCCGGATCGAGAGAATCCTCTCGCCGGAAATCCAGACCCTCTCCCTCTATGAGGGGCAACCCGTGATGGTTGAGTACGGGAAAATCATCGGGTGCACATTCCACCCCGAGCTCACCGAAGACCCACGGGTGCACGAGTACTTCTTAAGCTTTGCGGGATTGTAACTTGCGAAGAAGTGCCCTGGGGAAGGAGGAGCCCTCCCCTTCCCCACCCTCCCCCTCTCCTCCCCTCTCCGAACCACCCTTTTTCTGGTATAATTCGAGGAGAAAGCTTTTTCTGAGCAAGGCGCTGGAGTTTTGAGGAGGGGGCGGCTGTGGACGTTGGTTCTATCGTTCGCTTCCGCAACCGGGACTGGGTGGTTGTTTCTGAAGGGGAAGAACGCATTCTCCTCCGCCCCCTGACGGGGACAAGCGACGAAGTGGTGGCTGTGCACCGGAGGCTTTGCAACCTCCTCGGCTACACCTTTCCGAGCGAGCGGCTCAGTCCTTCCCAGTTCCCTCTTCCCAAGGTGGATTCGGTGGCCGATGCCCAGAGTGTGCTTCTTCTCTGGCAGGCCGGACGTCTGCTCCTCCGGGAGGGAGCGGCACCTTTCCGCTCCTTCGGCCGCATATCCATCAGGCCCCGGACGTATCAGCTTGTTCCCCTCATGATGGCCCTGCGGCTTCATCCGGTGCGGCTTCTTGTTGCCGATGACGTGGGGGTTGGGAAAACCGTGGAGGCGGGGCTCATCGTCCGGGAGCTCTGGGACCGGGGCGAAATCCGCCGGCTGGCCGTTCTCTGCCCGCCCTACCTCTGCGACTGGTGGCAGAAGGAACTGGAGGAGAAGTTCCACCTCGAGGCGGTGGTGATTGGCTCAGGGACAATTGCAAGCCTTGAGCGGCAGGTACCTCCAGGGCGCACCGTCTACGAGCACTTTCCCGTGCAGGTTATAAGCATTGACTTCGTCAAGCACTCCCGGAACGCCTCGCCTTTCCTCCTCAGTCCCCCGGACCTTGTCATCGTGGATGAAGCCCACGGCGTGGTTCCCGGCCGGGGCATGGACCGGCACCTGCGCTATGAACTCGTGAAGGAGCTCGCCTCCGACCCAAAGCGCCACCTCATCCTCCTCACCGCCACTCCCCACAGCGGGATTCCGGAGGCTTTCCAGAAGCTCCTGGGGCTCCTTGATCCCCGGTTTGAAGGGTGGAAGTTCACGGACCTCACAGAGGCCGAGCGCGCAGAGCTTGCCCGCCACTTCGTCCAGAGAACCCGCCGGGACATCGAGGAGCAGTGGAAGGATGGGTCCTGTTTCCCCAAGCGCGAACCCGTGGACGCCACGTACCGCCTCTCGCCTGCGTACCGGAGGCTCTTTGAAGCGGTGTACGATTTCTGCACCGAGATTGTCCAAAGCGGCAAGGACCTTGAGGAGCACCGCCGCCGAATGCGGTGGTGGAGCGCACTGGCCCTTTTGCGGTGCGTGATGTCAAGCCCCCGGGCTGCCCAGGTGGCCTTAAGGAAGCGGCGCCGAGGAGAGGAATTCGCTCCTGAGGAGGACGAAGAGGACATCTACTACGCCTTCGAGCCGGACAACCGCACACCCAACGAGGAAGTCCCAACGCCCCTTCTTGAGCGGGTTGAAGCCGACCTCTCCAGGGCGGAAAAAGACAGGCTCCGCAGGCTGGAAGAGATGGCCTCAGGAATCACCGAGGAAGAGGATACCAAGCTCCAGGGGTGCGTGGAAGAGGTGCGCAAGCTCCTCCGGGAGGGTTACCACCCCGTCATCTGGTGCTTTTACGTAGAGACTGCAGAGTACGTGGCCGAAGCGCTGCAGAGAGCCCTGGCCGGGGAGTTTCCCGATGCCCATGTTCTCTGCCTCACCGGTAGGATAGGTGAGGAGGAGCGGCGGCTCAAGGTTAAAGAGCTCATGCAGAAACCCCGGCGGGTCCTCGTGGCCACGGACTGCCTGTCGGAGGGAGTGAACCTCCAGGAGGGGTTCAACGCCGTCCTCCACTACGACCTCCCCTGGAACCCAAACCGGCTCGAGCAGCGGGAGGGCCGGGTGGACCGCTATGGCCAGAAGACTCCCGTTGTGAAGGCCATCCGCTACTACGGCGTGGACAATCCGGTGGACGGCGCCGTCATCGGGGTTCTGCTCAACAAAGCCCGGGAGATTCGGAAGACCCTTGGCACTTATGTCCCGATTCCTGAAGAGGAGCAACTCGTTGTCGAGACTCTGGTGCATGCCCTCTTCTTCAGAGAGGAGCAGATGTCCCTGCCCTTTGCCGAGCCCGAGCCCCAGGTAGAGGAGCTCCACAAGAGGTGGGACCTTGATGTCCGGCGCGAGAAAGAGAACCGCACCCGCTTCGCCCAGCGGGCCCTGAAGCCTGAGGAGGTGGAGCGGGAGCTTGAAGCCACCGACCGGGTCCTGGGGGATCCTGAAGCGGTCCGCAACTTTGTCCTCCTCACCTGCCAGAAGCTTGGGATTACCCTTGAGAAGGACCGCCGGCTGAAAGGCGTGTGGCATGTGATCCTTCATCGAGCTTCCCTTGCCGGGGTCCCGGAGGTGATTCGGCGGGCGCTGCCTGACTCCGGGGAGCGCTGGACCGTGAGCTTCGAAAGCCCCACCCCGGAAGGAGCCGAGTACATAGGCCGCAACCACCCCTTCGTCACCGCCCTTGCCCGCTACGTCTTTGAGGAAGCCCTCGAGGGGAAGGACGAGGCGGTGGCATCCCGCTGTGGAGCCATCCGCACCCGGGCCGTGCGGCGGCTGACGAGTCTACTCCTTGTCCGCCCGAGGTTTCAGCTCCGGCTGCCGGACCGCCCTCCCCTTCTTGCCGAGGAGGTGGTTGTGGTTGGGTTTGAGGGATTCGGGGAAAAGTGGCTTTCGCCGAACGAGGCGCTTCCTCTTCTGCACGCCGAGCCAAGCTCGAATCTCCCGGAGAGGGAGAAGAGGGAACTCGTGGCCATGATGCGGGATGAGGTCCAAAGGCTCCTTGAGGAAACCCAAGACGGCAATCCGCTGCGGACTCTCCTTGAGAGGCGGGCCCAGGAACTTGAGGAGGCTCATCGCCGGGTTCGCCAGAGCGTGGGCCAGAGGGTGCGGGGCCTTGGGGTCCAGCTCCACTGGCCACCGGATATTCTGGGCTTACTCGTTCTGCAACCGGAGGTGGGGGCTTAGATGGCTATAGCTCTTTCTGGGACAATCGCTTCTGAGCAAGTGCACCGGAGGGGCCCGGTGATTCGCCTTGAGGGGGGAATCCTCGGCCCTGATATCCTGGAGGAACTCCAGAGGGAAACCCTCCCCGGACAGCGGCCCTCTGACTTCGGCTTCCCTGCAGGTGCTTCCCTTATCAGCGAAGTCGCCGCCATCTATCGGGATGCCCGGGACCTCTACGCCATCTTCCGGCGAGGGCTCGAGCGCCTGCCTGAGGGTGATCCTGCCACAAGCCTCACCCGGGAGCGCTGGGTGATTCCCCTCCTGGGACTTTTGGGGTATGAGCTCCGCTACAACCCCCGCTCTTTCGAGCTCGGTGGGCAGCTTTTTGCCGTCTCCCATCGGGCGGGGGAAAACGAGGACGCACCGCCTGTCCACATCGTGGGGGCTCGCCGGGATCTCGGGCACGTGGACCCCTCCGGAAGGCCCCGGGTTTCGCCCCATGCCCTCCTCCAGGAATTTCTGAACCGCTCGGACCACCTCTGGGGGATAGTGACAAACGGCCTGGAATTGCGGCTTTTGCGCAAATCCACTCTCCTCCGCCGCCAGGCCTACGTCGCCTTTGATCTTGTGGCCATCTTTGAGGAGGACCGCTTCAGCGATTTTCTCCTCCTCTTCCGGCTCCTCCACCGCTCCCGCCTCCCCAAAGGCGTTGCGGACGCGCCGGACTGCCTCCTTGAAAAGTACCACGAGAGGGCTCTCGAGCAGGGCACCCGCGCCCGGGACCACCTCCGGGACGGGGTGGAGGAATGCCTTGAGATTCTTGCCAACGGTTTTCTCAAGCACCGCTCAGCGCAGGAAACGATAGACCCCAGGGAGCTCTACCACGATCTTCTGCAGCTCGTCTACCGCTTTTTGCTCCTTCTTGTGGCTGAGGAGCGGGGCGTCATCACCGGAAACGACCTCTACCGCGAGCACTACGGCATCGGCCGCCTGAAAAGGCTCGTCGACCGCCGCGAAGCCTACACCGACCATGAGGACCTCTGGTGCGGCCTCAGAGTCCTGTGGCACCTTCTGCGCGACACCACGCCCCAGGTAGACGGCAAACCCCTCGCCAGCCTCCTCGGCCTTCCGGTCCTTGACGGGGGTCTTTTCAGGCACATCGAGCTTGAGGACTGGACCATCACCAATCGCGATCTCCTCACCGCCTTCTGGTACCTCGTCTACTACCACGACGACGAGGCGAAAACCCCTCGCCGGGTGAACTACGCCGCCTTAGACGTGGAGGAGCTGGGCTCGGTCTACGAGAGCCTCCTCGACAACGAGCCCCAGGTCTTCAGGGAGGGAACGGGGTGGAAGTTCCGCTTTGCGCGGGGGACCGAGCGCAAGAGCACCGGTTCCTACTACACCCCCGCAGAGCTCGTGGGAGAGCTCGTAAAAAGCGCCTTGGAGCCCGTGCTTGAGGAGCGGCTTGCCCGGGCAAAAACCAGAGAAGAAAAGGAGCGGGCGATTCTCTCCATCCGGGTGCTTGATCCTGCCTGTGGTTCGGGGCACTTCCTCCTTGCCGCTACCCGGCGGCTGAGCCGGGAGCTTGCCCGGGTTCGAACTGGCGAAGATGAGCCCTCGCCTGAGCTTGTGCGGGAAGCCACACGGGACGTCATTGCCCACTGCATCTTCGGTGTCGACAAGAACCCTCTTGCGGTGGAGCTCTGCAAGGTGGCCCTCTGGATTGAGTCCTGCACCCCCGGGAAGCCGCTGACTTTCCTCGACCACCGGATTAAGTGCGGCGACTCCCTTGTGGGTGTCCTCGACCTGGAAGACCTCGGGAAGGGCATTCCTGATGAAGCTTACGACCGCGAGGGCTCCGTCTCGAAGAAACTCATCCGCAACCTGAAAAAGCGCAACGAAGAAGAGCGGACTGGCCAGATGTCGCTTGATTTCGGGGCGAAACTCGAGGACAGGCTCCTTGAGAGCGCCATCGCCCTGAGTGAACTCGAGGAAACACGGGACGATTCCCCTGAAGCGATTGCAAAAAAGGAGAACCGCTACGAGAGAACACAGCAGGAACTTGAGCCCCAGCGGCTTGCCTGCGATTTATGGGTGGCGGCCTTTTTCTGGGACCTTGAGGATGGGGACATTCCCACCACGGGAACCGTCCGCCGGGCTCTTGAAAAACCGGAAACCGTGCCGGGGAACATCCGGGAGCTCGATAACGTCCTTGAGAGGGCCATCATCCTCACTCAGGACGACATCATCGGTGTTGACGATCTCCAGATTTTCGAAGCCCCCGGGGAGCCCCAGTGGAAGACCCTGAAAGAGGTGGAAGAGGAGTACATCGCCCGGGTCCTCGAGTACACCGCCTTTGACTACGAGAAGGCCGCCGCCATCCTTGGCATATCCCTTGAGGAGCTCCGGGCGCGGTGCGGCTCTATCGGTACTCGTTGACGGTCTCAAAGAGGGCAAGGAGGTTCTCCACCGGGATATTGGCCTGGATGTTGTGGACCGTGGCGAAGACGAACCCTCCTCCTTTTTTGAAGATTTCGATGAGCCTTCGGACTTCCTCCCGAACCTCCTCAGGAGTCCCAAAGGGCAGGGTCCTCTGGGTGTTCACGCCCCCACCCCAGAAGACGAAGTGGCTCCCAAACTCCCGCTTCAGGGTTTCCGGGTCCATGGAGGCAGCCGAAATCTGGACCGGGTTCAGGATGTCAAAACCGGCCTCCCTGAGGTCCGGGAGAAGGTCGTAGACGGAACCGCAGGTGTGGATGAAGGTCTTCCAGCTCGTGTGCCTGTGGACCCAGGCGTTGATTTCGGTGTGGAAGGGCTTGAAGAGCTTTCGGTAGAGCTCCGGGGCGATGAAGGGGCCGTTCTGGGAACCAAAGTCGGTTCCCGAGATGACGATGACTTGAATCCGCTCGCCCACCGCCTGGTGGAACATCTCGAGGTTCTTGATGCCGATTTCCGTCATCCGGGCAAAGACCTCCTGGAGGAAGGACTGGCGAGTCACAAGGGACACGTACCACTCCTCTACGTCCCGGATGCCCTTTGGGTCCTTCAGGGAAAGGCCGGGAACAAAGGCGATGTCCCCAAGGTTTGTCCCCGGAACGCCCGAAAAGACAATGGCGTAGTCCGTCTCCTCGTAGAGCCTCTTTGCCTCCTCCTCGTAGTACCGGAGGTCTTCATCCGAAAGGAGAGTGTACTCCTCAATCTGGTCCTCGACCCGGAGGTTCTCCTCAGAGATGGGCTTTTGGCGGATCAGGGCATCGTGGTAGAACCCGCCTTTTGGCATTTTCGCGCATGGGGCGCAGGAGGTATCCCCCTTCGGGTACTGGTAGATGTTACCCTCTGCGTCGGGGATGGTGTTGAACTTCTCCGGAACAAGGAGGGGTGTCCCGTCGAAGAACCTCCAGGGCTTCCAGTTCTCGTTCCGGAAGCCGAAGAAGTTCTCCCGGGGCATGAGGGGAACGGTATCAATCCCCAGGACTTTCCGAAGCTCGTCGTCCACCTCCCCGAGCATCTGGAAGGGATCGATGACTTTCACCGGGTCCTCTGGGTGGATGAGTCCCAGGGCCACCTTGAGCTTGTGGAGGCTTGAAACGTGGATACCCGTAACAAGCGTTGCCCCAAGATCCAGAGGAAGCCCATCAGGCTCCTCATGGGCAAGGGCCCGAAGTACCCGTTCCCGTGGCGTCATGTTCTCTCCTCCTTTCTATCCTTTCACCGCCCCAAAGGTGAGGCCCCGTATGAGGTACCGCTGGGCAAGAAGGGAAAAGCAAAAGGATGTGCGTTGCGTAAGAGGGGTTTCTCAATCGAGGTGGAACACTTCCTCCATCTCCGCCCACCATTCCCCCTCTTTCCGGGTCTCCAAGGGTTCCTGGCAGGGCTTGCAGAGCGCCCACCACTTCTGCGTCACCGGGTCGGCTGCCATCTTTCTCATATCCTCTTCGTAGTTGTCCCCCGTGTACTCGTAGTAGCTGAAGAGGTACCCATCCTTGTAGAAAATGGTGTAGTTCTGGATGTGGCAATCCTTGATGGTTTTCAGAACCTCCGGCCAGACGTTGCGGTGGAGCTCTTTGTACTCTTCGACCTTTTCGGGCTTGAGCTTGATCACCATGCCAAAGCGACGCATCGCCACCTCTCCTTTCTACGGACACCCACAGGATTTCCGGATGATGATTTCCGGCCGCAGGACTACTTCCCGACGCTCCCGAATCTTCTCCCCCCGAATACGCTCAAGGAGCATCTCCACAGCCAGTGTCCCGATGGTGTACGCCGGCTGCTTGGCGGCGGTGAGAAAGGGGAAAAGGGCCGAGGCAAGGTCGAAATCGTCAAAAGTTACAAAGGCAACGTCCTCCGGCACCCGCACCCCGAGCTCCCGGGCCGCCCGGATGGCTCCCACCGCAATGACGTTATTCCCGGCAAAAACGGCCTCAACCGGAAGCCCGCTTCTTAGGAGCTCTCGCATGGCCTGGTACCCGAATTCCTCCTTGTACGCCCCGATGCGAACGTACTCCTCAAAAGGAGTAACACCTGCCTCTTGCAGGGCCTTCCGGTACCCCTCCACCCGTTCCCGACTCGTTGAGAGCGTGAGGGGACCGGAAATCACGGCTATCCTCTTTTTCCCATGCACTTCGATGAGGTGCCGAACCAGGGCGTACGCACCGTACTCGCTGTCCCCCACGACGTAATCCCAGGAGGAATTCGGTACCTTCCGGTCCACAAGGACCACCGGAACGCTTTTTCGGGCAAGAACCTCAAGAGACCCTCCGTCACCACAGCTTGAGATGAGGAGGCCATCGACCTGCCGCCGGAGCATGAGCTCCACGTACGCGGCCTCAACCCGGGGGTCCTCATCGGTGTTGCAGAAAATCGTGTTGAAGCCGTGCTCTGAGGCTTTATCTTCAACACCCCGCGCAAGGGTGGTGAAGAAGGGATTGGTTATATCCGAAATGATGAGAGCAATGGTATTCGTCCGGCGCTTCTTGAGGCTCCGGGCAATGTAGTTTGGAGAGTAATGGAGTTCTTCTGCCGCCGCAAGGACCCTGCGGCGGGTGGCCTCGCTCACCCCTTGCGCTCCGCTCAGCGCCCGGGAGACCGTGGCCGGGGAAACTCCCGCTTTCCTGGCAACATCGTAGATGGTAGTCATTCCTGCGAAAGCTTCAGGGGGTACGTTCCTTTTTCCCTGAGGAAACGGATGAGCCTGTCGTACAAAAGGGGGTCGACGTTACTCGCCACCGAGTGGTCCGAAGCCGGCATGTACCCTCCCCCGACGGCAGCCTGGAGTTTATAGAGGGCTTCCTTCTCAATATCCTCCCAGGTCCCATACCCCAGGATGCGGCTATCAAGGCCCCCGAAAAAGGATATCCGGTCCCCGTAGTGCTTTTTGAGCTCCACCGGGTCCATACCTGCTTTCGCCTCGAGAGGATTGTAGACGTCTATTCCCGCCTCGATGAGGTCCGGGAAAATCTCAAGGCTCCTTCCGCACCCGTGGTAGACGACGATGAGGTTGTGCCGGTGGAGGAAATCGCACAGTCGCTTCACACAGGGGAAGAAAATCTCCCGCCAGAGCTTCGGGGAGAAGAACATCCCCTTATCGTAGGCCACATCACCCCAGATGATCATCCCGGTGAGAGGAGCAAGCTCAATCTCCCGCTCCGCAATCCCGAGCATGAAGTCGGTTACTCTTTCTGCGAAAGCCTTCACCTTTTCCTTCTCAAGGGCAAGGTCCATTAAGAGCCCTTCCGTTCCCCGGATGCGCCACATGGCCTCATAGGGTTCACAAATCGACCCAAAGAGGCAGAACTTGTCCTTGTTGCGCTCCACGTCTTCTGCGAAACTCGGGAGCTCCCCGAAACTGTCGCCGCAGTTTATGATGTCGCAGCGCTTTTCGAAGTACCGCCGATCATCCCGGGGGTTGTCAAAGGTGAAGGAGGCGAATTTATCGGCACTCTTCACCGAAAAATCGAGGAAGAGAGGCATGGGAGCGGAGAAGACCTTCTTCACCGTGCAGCCAAAACCACTTCGGAAAACGACGTACTCCGGAGTCCTCTCAAGAACAGTACAGCTTTCAACCTTTGGGTCCATGTTCGGGGAGATAACCTTGACATCAAGGTCGTAGTACTCGTAGATATCGGTGTCCTCCGGAAGACCAAGGGTCCTCTTCCAGTTCGCAAGGAACCCGCTCCAGTAGAAATCGGTGAGCGGTACCCGGTCGGGCTCTTTGCGCTCCTTGAGGGCAGTCCAAACCCGCTGTATCTTCTCCTTTGCTCTCTCCATAATCTCACTCCTTTACAGCACCAAGGGATAGACCCCGGATGATGTACCGGTTGGCAAAAATCGTCACCAAGAGAGGAGGAATGATGATGACTAAGGAACTTGCCGCAATGTCCCAGTACTGGGGACCCCGCAGAGTCGTGAGCCCTGCCATCTGGAGGGGTAGCGTTTTGGCGTTCTCAAAAGTCAGCGTCAGGGCAACGAGGAACTCGTTCCAGGCAAAGATGAAGGAGAAGAGGAAGGAAACGGCAATTCCCGGAACCGCAAGAGGAATAACCACCCGGAAGAGAGCGCCAAAACGGGAACACCCATCGACCATCGCCGCTTCCTCAAGTTCCTTAGGGAGGTCGGAGAAGAACTCCTTCACAATCCAGGTGACAAGAGGCAGATTCATGACGCTGTAGACAATGATGAGGCTCACGACGTTATCGAGAAGCCCCAGGGTGTTGAAGAGGATGAAGAAGGGCATGGCTAAGGCCACAGGAGGAAACATTCGCTGCGAGAGGATGAAGAAGGCAATGTTCTCGTTTCCCCAGCGCCGGTACACGAAGCGGGTGAGAGCATACCCAGCCATGACTCCAAGGGTGATGGTGATGAGGGAGCTCACAAGCGCCACAATGACGCTATTGCGAAGGTACACGGCACGGTTGCCGAGAACCTTCATGACTTGGTACTCCGCTTCCCCAGGGGCTGTCCGTCCCATAAGGTGAATCCACCCAAGGAGGCTGGGCTTAAAGTCTATGAAGGGGAAGAACTTGGGTCGCGGGGCGTACACCGTCTCGTGTTCTTTGAAGGACGTCACCACGTTGTAGTAGATGGGGAAAAGGGTGAAGAGGAGCCAGAAAAGGAGAACCGCGTAAATACCCACTTTTTGCCAGGTGCTCCGCACCTTAAAGTATGTTCCCGGCATTTACCTCAACGCTCCTATCCGATGGAGGAATCGGGTGAGATACGTGAACATAACCGCAATGACGATGAGCTGCACCCAGGACATTGCCGTACCGTACCCGAGGTTAAAGGCCCGGAAGCCCTTGAGGTAAATGTAGAAGTTCAGGGTTTCCGTGGCCGTTCCCGGTCCCCCTCCGGTGAGGACGTACACGGTGTCGAAAACCTTGAAGGCATCGATGGTCCGCAAGAGTATCACGGTAATGATAACCGGAAAGGCTATGGGAAGGGTGATGTGGAAGAATACGTGGGCATGAGAAGCGCCGTCAACGAGGGCCGCCTCGTAGAGCTCCTCAGAAATGGACTCAAAGGCCGCAAGGATGGTGAAAATCATAAACGGCGTCCACTGCCACACATCGACAAGGATGAGGGAGAGAAACGCTGTTCCCCCCTTCCCCAGCCACTCCACCGGAGCAATCCCAAAAAAGCTGAGGAAGTAGTTCAGCGGTCCCCGGTTGTAGTCGAGAATCATCTTCCAGACGTACGAAATCGCCACCGGAGAAAGGAGCATCGGGAGCATGTAGGTGACTCGGAAGAAATTCTTCCCCACTACCTCCTTCTGCAAAATCATTGCCAGAAGAATCCCAAGGCCGAGTTCAATCCCCACTGCCGACCCCACGTAGCCGAAGGAGAGGGAGAAGGCATGGGCGAAGCGGGGATCGTGAATCATGTCGAGGAAATTCTTGAACCCCACAAAGCGCAATCCCCCACTCCCCGGCGTCCACTGGCTCAGGGAAACGAGAATAGAAAAGACAAGGGGGAAGATGGCAAGGGCAAGGATAAAGACAAGGACGGGAAGCATCATCGCGTACTTTACTCGATGTTCTCCTCTGATCGCCATAGTACCACCTCGAAACGAAAATCCCCCACCCCTTGTGGGGTGGGGGAGGGATTCACTCAAGCCCCAGGTGCTGCCTGTAGAACTTCGTCTGAGCTTCTTTCCCAAGCCGCTCGGTGATGGCGTTCCACTCTGCTGCGCAGTCGTTCATGGCATCCTGGACGGACTTTTCCCCAGAGAGGGCAACGGTGAGGTGGAGCTCATACACATCCATGTACTCGGCAGAACCAGGGATACGGATATCGATGACGGCATTGGGATGATCGGTAACCGCCAAGGTATTGGCGATGTACTCCCTTGCCTCTTCCTCGGTCCAGCCGGCCTCTACCCAGGCTTCCAGGTTCTCCATATGGGATTTCCTCCAGGGCTGGTAGCCAGAGAAGGGGCTGGCGACGTCTTTGGCGCTGATCTCAGGGCTAATCATGTACTTGACGAAATCCCAGCAGAGATCCGGGTAATCGGTGGTCGAAGTGATGTAGAAGGACCAGCCGTTGAAGCAGTGCACCGGAGCGTAGTACACATCCTCTGTCTGGACCCATTCTCCCTTCTGCCAGTCCCAGTACTCCTTGCTCCCCGGCGGTAGGGCGTACCCGATGAGCCCTTTGACTTTCGACTGGACGTCATGGGAGTTCGGGCCAATGTCGCCCCAGTCGATGGCCATTGCCGCATGCCCAAGAATCATCTCGTTGATGACGTCACCTCGTACCCAGTCAAGACCAGGACCACAACCGCGCTTCCCCATCTCGATGAACTTTTCGATTCCCTTCACCCATCCGGGACTGTTCACAAGAGGAGTCATGTCGGGCTGGAAGTAGAGAATGCCTTGAGCTGGGGCTTTGTCCCGGGGCACAACCACATAGGGAGCCACCCAGGGGAGGGAGTAGAAGTACGTCTGGGCGCCACGCTTTGTGCTCCGCACGAAACCGTACTCAATCTCCCCATCGTTGTCCCAGTCCCAACCGTTGAAGAACTCCGCAACATCGATGAGCTCGTCAAGAGTCTTCGGTGGAACGTTGTACTCGTAGCCGTACTTCTCCTTGAACTTCGCCCGATAGTCGGGATTTCCGAGGATATCCTTGCGGTAGAAGAGGTACATGTTGTCGTTGTCGCAGATGAGACCGTAGGTCTTGCCGCCGAACATGTTCTTGAGCTTAATCCCATCAGGCACATCGGTCTCATACTGAACCTCGGGGTCCTTGAGGTAGTCATCGAGAGGAATGACATACCCCCATCCCACAAGATCGGCCATCCAGATGTTCGCCGCAAGGAGGATATCGAAGGCCTTGCTCCGGGTGGCTGCCGCCTGCTGCATCTTGGGGAAGAGGTCCGCAAAGTCCGCCTCGATGACTTCTACACGGTTCCCCGTCATCTTCCCCCACTCTTCCCCATGGACCTTCACCGGGCCGCTCACCCAGGGACCAGTCATGGCAAGGACTTTGATGGTCTTCCCTTCACCCCAGGCCACCGAACCAAGGGCCAACACCACAAGGCACACAACGAGAATACCTAAAAACCCCTTCCTCATTGCTGGAACCCTCCCTACGTGTGGTTTCAAGCGGTACTCGGAGAAAAGGAGCTCGTCGGAGTCTTGTGCGGAACTCTCACCCCCTCTTTTGAAATCGATTTAGTTTCATTGTACCCAAAGAGGGAACATTTGTCAAAGGAGTTCGTGAGAATAGTGAGGAAAAAGGGGCGTATTCTTGCAACCGATTTCAAAAAAGAAAAAATCCCCCTTGCCCCTGCAAGGGGGAGGCTTCACCCGCGCCTTCGGATGATGTCAAGATACACTGCACCGATGACGATGACACCGCTTGCCACAATCTGCCACTCTTGAGGAACAGCAAGGATTCGAAGGCCATTCGTGAGGGTGCTCATGATGAAGGCCCCCACAATGGTCCCCACAATGGACCCCTCACCGCCGCTTAAGGAAGTTCCCCCAATCACGACGGCCGCAATGGCCTCAAGCTCGTACCCCTGTCCCAAGGCAGGTTGAGCCGAATTGAGTCTTGAAGCCATCATGACTCCACCCATGCCCACGAAAAGGCCACAGAGGGAGTACAGAATCACCTTCCAGCGGTCGACGTTGAGCCCCGAAAGCCGCGCCGCTTCTTCGTTGCTCCCAATGGCAAAGTCGTACCGACCGATAACGGTCCTCGTGAGGATGATGTGGGCAAGAACAGAGGAAATGGCAAAAATCAGAACGGCATTTGGAAGGTTGAATCCGGGGAAAAGACTGCCCACGACAGAACCCATGGAAATCTTCGAGAAGCTCGGCGCATGGGTGAAGTAAATGGGGGCAGTCCCCGAGATGACGAGGGCAAGGCCTTTGGCAACCATCATCATACCGAGCGTGGCAATGAAAGGGGGGAGTTTCATTCTCGAGGTGACGGTCCCGTTCACAAAGCCGCAGAGCATGCCAGTCCCAATGCCCCCCAGGACTCCAAGGAAAACCGGCAAACGCCAGTAGGTGATGAAAACCCCAGTCATGACGGCAGAAAGAGTCATAACCGTCCCGATGGAGAGGTCGATACCACCACTCACGATGACGAAGGTGACTCCAAGGGCGAGCATACCATTGACACAGGTGGCAAGCATTATGGAGACGATATTCCCAAAGGTGAAAAAGTACGGCGAGGAGAGGGAGAAAAAGACAAAAAGCAGAATGAGGCTGCCGAACATCAAGAACTGCCGCAGGACCTCTCTCCGGAAATGCCGGGTGGTGGGAACGGCTTCCATAGGCATAACCTCCATCGCTAATTCCGCATGGTTGCGTACTTCATGATGAGCTCTTCCGTAGCCTCACGGGCGTCAATCTCTCCCGTGATCCTTCCTTCACACATGACGAGGATTCGGTGGCTCATGCGGAGGATTTCGGGGAGTTCTGAGGAAATCATGATGATGGACTTCCCCTCCTGTACGAGCTCGTTCAGGAGGTGGTAGATTTCGCTCTTTGCTCCAACGTCAATGCCCCGCGTGGGCTCATCGAAAATGAGAATGTCGCAGTTTTTCATGAGCCACTTCGCCACGATGACTTTCTGCTGGTTGCCACCGGAAAGGTTCTTCACCTTCTGGGCAAGGCTCGGGGTCTTTATGCGGAGCTTCTCCACGTACTCCCTGCATCGGTCCTGGGCTTTCTTGCGGTTGACAAAGGTGCGCCAGCGCAGGAAATCCTGCATGGAGGGGAGCACCATATTGGCCTCAACGTCAAGCCCGAGCATGAGACCGTACCGTCGCCGGTCTTCTGAAAGATAGGCAATCCCGTGGCGTATCGCATCAGCAGGACTCTTGATGCGGACCTTCTGCCCCTTCACGTACACCTCTCCCGACTCTATGGGGTCTGCCCCGAATATGGCCCGCGCCACCTCGGTTCGCCCTGCTCCGACAAGACCCGCAAGGCCAAGGATTTCTCCTTTCCTCAGGGCAAAGCTCACGTTTCGGATATCCCTTCCCCGGCTGAGCCCCCGAACCTCAAGAACCACCTCCGCACTGGCGCTCCCTTCTTCCTTTTTGGCCGTCTCGTAGATGTTGCGCCCCACCATCATGCTGATGATGCGGTCAATGGTGGCCTCCTTCATGTCGAGTGTCCCGATGTACTGTCCATCCCGAAGCACCGTCACCCGGTCGGCAATTTCCTTGAGCTCCTCAAGACGATGGGAGATGTAAATGATGCCCATGCCCCGCTCCCGCAACTTCTTGAGCACCCGGAAGAGCTCCTCAACCTCGGCTTCGCTCAGAGTTGCCGTTGGCTCATCCATGATGAGGACTTCGGCGTTGAAAGAGAGCGCCTTGGCAATCTCCACCATCTGCTGCTTGGCCACCGTGAGGTCTCGCACCTTGACTCGGGGGTCAATGGGCATGTGGAGCATGGCAAGAAGCTCACGAGACCTTCGGACCATTTCCTCTTCATCGAGAAAAATCGGGAAACCTTTCCTCCGCGGCTCGCGCCCGATGAAAATGTTCTGAGCCACCGTGAGATGGGGCATGAGGTTGAGCTCCTGGTGCACAATGCTGATGCCGAGTTCCTGCGCAGCACGGGGATTGGGTATTTTGACTTCGCGGCCCTTATATATGATACGACCCGCATCCTTCTGGAAGACTCCCGTGAGGATTTTCATGAGGGTCGATTTTCCGGCACCGTTTTCTCCAACGAGGGCATGGATTTCCCCCGGGAGGAGCTCGAAACGGCAATTCTGAAGCGCCCGAACACCGGGAAAACTCTTATCGATTCCCTCCATGAGGACCAAGGGTTCTCGCATACTCCATCCTCCAAAAAACAGGAGGGACCGGCCGGTCCCTCCCGAAATCGCTGAGGCTACTCGTAGAGCGATTCCCTGATTTCCGGATCGTTGATGTTCGTCTTATCGTACCAGTAGAAGCCGCTGTCGATGTACTTTGGAAGCTCTTCCCCTTTAATGGCCTTGATGGCTGCTTCAACTGCCATGTACCCCATCTTCACTGGACGCTGTGTGATAGCTCCCGCCATAACCCCTTCCAGGATGGCGTCAATCTGCTGCTTTCCAGAGTCGTACCCGATGACGACGATCTGGCCGACTTTTCCAAGCTCCTTTACGGCGTTGATGACTCCGATAGCCGATCCTTCATTGGCGCCAAAGATGCCCTTGAGGTTCGGGTGGGCCTGGATGATGGCCTTGGCAAGGTCTGTGGACTTCAGGTGGTCGCCACCACCGTACTGGATGTCCACAATTTTGATATTCGGGTACGCTTCCTTGATTCGATTCACGAATCCGTCTCGGCGCTCGATACCGGTTCGGCTTGTCTGGTCGTGGACCACAAGAGCAACCTCACCCTCGTACCCGATGAGCTCTGCCATTTTATCCGCTGCGTACGCTGCCGCCTTGAGGTTGTCCGTTGCCACCGTGGTGACGGGAATGTCGCTTTCGACACCGGAGTCAAAGCACACCACAGGAATACCCATGGCTTTCGCCTGCTCAACGTAGGGGATGAGGGCCTTGGCGTCAAGAGCAGCAAGACATAAGGCATCGGGCTTTTTGGCAAGGGCCGCCTGGACCATGTCGATTTGCTTGTCCACCATGGCCTCAGACTCCGGTCCCTCGAAGGTGATGGTAACCCCATAGTCCCGTGCTGCCTGCTCTGCACCCTGCTTCACAGCCTGCCAGAACTGGTGCTGGAAACCTTTGGAAATCATGGGGATGAAGAGGGTTTTCTCTTCGGCCACCGCAAGACCAGCCAAAAAGGCTACCGAGAGTAACAGCACAAGAGAAAGAACAAGGAGTTTCCTCATCGCGCAACCTCCTCCAGCAGAGTTTCGTTCAATCGCGCATCACGTAAGGGAACTACCACACAAAGCAGCCGCAAACCCAAAGCTCAAATTTTTTCTGTCCCTCTCACCTCCCTTGGAAGCTTTTCTCCTGCGGACTCCCGGATGACGAGTTCTGGCTTGAGGACCACTTCCCGGCGTTCCCGAATCCTGTCCTGCCCCTCAATCCTCCGGAGAAGAAGCTCCGTCGCCAGAACCCCCATGGAGTACGCCGGTTGCGCCACAACGGTCAGAAAAGGAGAGAACTTCGAAAGGAAATCGATATCCTCAAAGCACACTAAGGCCACGTCTTCCGGAATCCGAAGCCCGAGTTCCCGTATGGCCGTCATAGCCCCAAGGGCTATGAAGTTATTCCCTCCAAAGATGGCACTGGGACGGTCCTCTCGGAGGAGAAGGAGCTTCGTCTCCCGGTACCCTCCCTCTTCCGAGTAGGTGGCAAAACGAATCAGAGAATCATCGATGGGCACGTGAGCTTCCTCAAGGGCCTGCCGGTACCCCCGGACCCGGTCTTCGGCGGTGGAGATATCCCTGCTCCCCACGATAATGCCAATGCGGCGGTGTCCAAGCCCAAGGAGGTGCTTCGTCAGAATGTACGCCCCGTAAACACTGTCCCCTTTGACAATGTCCACATCCATGTCCCGGAGGCCATCCACTTCCCGGTCCACAAGGACCACCGGAATACCCCGGGCAAGAAGGGACTTCAAAAAGAGTGCTTCTTTCTGCTTGCGGGGGCAAGGATGACTCCGTCGACTTTCTTTCCTGCAAGGAGTTCAAGGTACAGCGCCTCTTTATCGGAGTCCTCATCGGTGTTGCAGAAAATAACGCTGA